>JAZODB010000237.1:0-3109 GCA_045596785.1 Eubacteriales bacterium | reverse complement strand
TCTGACAAGCTCTGTTCCGCCGAGCATATTTGACCACTGATCGTCGCCGCCGAACTGTAAATTACAGTCATAATTCTTGTAGAGATAGTAAAAATCGTATGACTGCATTATCATATAGTTAAATTCGAGAAATGAGAGTCCCTTTTCCATTCTTTGCTTGTAGCACTCGGCACGAAGCATATTATTAACGGAGAAACACGCTCCGACTTCGCGAAGAAGTTCAACGTAGTTCAGATTCAGGAGCCAATCGGCATTGTTTATCATCATAGCCTTTCCATCAGAAAAGTCTATAAAACGCTCCATTTGCCTCTTGAAACATTCGGCATTGTGATCTATATCTTCTTTTGTGAGCATTTTTCTCATATCGGTACGACCTGACGGATCCCCTATCATAGTTGTACCGCCTCCGATAAGGGCTATCGGTTTGTTCCCTGCCATCTGAAGTCTTTTCATGAGTGTAAGAGCCATAAAATGACCTGCTGTAAGGCTGTCTGCGGTACAGTCAAATCCGATATAAAATGTAGCTTTACCGTTGTTTATCAAATCTTTAATCTCATCTTCATTTGTCATTTGCGCAATGAGTCCGCGCGCCTTTAATTCTTCAAAAATTGTCATTTTAAATCTCCTTAGACTAATTTTATTTATTGTTATATTTTACGAGCATTTCACGTGCGGCATCGGTTTGTTTTTCGGTTATGGATATGCCGCCTATAATTCTCGCGATTTCCGCTATCCTGTCATCACCGTGAATTTCGGAAACAGAGCTTTCAGTCCGTTCGTTTTCTTCTTTTTTCGTAACAAGCAGGTGGTGCTTCGCAATTGAGGCAATTTGCGGAGAGTGTGTTATGGATATAATCTGTGCATTTTTCGAAAGACGTTCAAGCATAATTCCGATTTTTTCGGCAGTTCCTCCTGATACCCCTGTATCTATTTCATCAAATACAATGGTTGCCGAATCGTTTTTATCTGCCAAAACAGTCTTAATCGCCAAAGTCACTCTTGACAACTCGCCGCCCGAAGACACCTTTCCGATTGACTGCATATCCTCGCCTGAGTTTACCGAAATCAAACAATCAATATCATCATATCCGTCTGACTTAAATATTATATTTCCGTTTTCATTCCTTCTCTGCGTTACCAAAATTTTAAAACGCACCTTTGGCATATCAAGAAAACGCAGAGAATTGACTATTTCAAACGAAAGCTTGTCAGCGGCAATTCTTCTTTTTTGGCTTAACTTCTCTGCCGCAATCTCCGCTTCTTTCAAAAGCTCCGCTTCCTTGCGCTCAAGTTCTGAAATCCGCAAATCTCCATCTTCAAGATTTGCGATTTTCTCTGAAATTTCTGCTTTTTTCTTTTTTATTTCACTTATATCAGAGCCGTATTTCCGTTTGAGCTTGTCAAGCTGTGAAAGACGCGATTCAATTTGAGTCAGTTTTTCCTCGGGATTTGTGATTCCGTCAACGCCAACCGCATCCTGTACCCGTTCCGCAATATCAATAATGTCATATCGATAGTTTGCGAGTTTTGCAGCCATTTCTTCTGCATCGGCAACAATATCCGAAATCTGCAGGAGAGAAGCTTCCGCTTTCTCAAGAAGATACGCAGCAGTTACTCCTTTTTCGCTGTATGCAAGAGCTTTTGATACAATTCCGGAATATTTTGAGACTCGTTCTATACTTTTCAGCTTTGTGCGCAGCTTGATAAGCCGCTCTTCTTCATCATCAGACGTCAACTTGGCTGAGTCTATTTCTTTTTTCTGATAACGGAGAATATCAAGGATTGCCTCTCTTTGAGACATCGCATCCTTTAATTCTCCTAATTCACGTCGAACGGCTGTGAGATTTGCATATATTTCCGAATAAGCGTCTCTTTCACTGCCATTTTCCGCAAAAGAATCGAGGAGCGGAATATAGGTATTCTTGTCGGCAAAAGAATTTCGTTCGTTCTGAGTTTGAATTTCAATAAGAATGTCCGATAATTCCCGCAGAACAGACAGCGGCGCTGCTCTTCTGTTTATCTTCACAGATGAACGTCCGTCAGCACCTATTTGCCGCATGATTTCAATTTCGCCATTCTCATCCGCGTGATATCCGAGCGATTCGATTCTGTCAATCTCAGCTTTACTGCATCTGAAAATCGCCGAAACCGTAGCTCTATCCTCTCCGCTTCTTATTAATTCTCGATCGGTTTTCGCCCCGCAAATCAAAAGTAAAGAGTCAATTATTATTGACTTCCCCGCTCCTGTTTGGCCGGTAATGACCGTAAAACCGTCATCAAACTGCAAATCAAGCTGCTTTGCAACGGCGATATTTTCAATGTATAAGTTCCAAAGCATGGTCTTATCTCCACACTTATGAATTTATAAGCTTCGTTATGCGATGCGCTATTGAAACGGATGCTTCCGGCGAGCGAGTCACTATAATAATGCAGTCATCCCCCGCAACGCATCCTAAAATATCGTTTTCATGCAGTGAGTCCACACCTGCCGCAACCGCCTGCGCCATTCCCGGATATGTTTTTATTACAATATCGTTATAGGACGAATCGACATTCTTTATTGAATTAGCAAGAGCTCTGCTGTAAACGTGCTGATTTTCATTAACATTGTTCTTCGGAATTACGTACTTATATGTACCCATATCCGACATTTGCTTAAGCAGTTTCAACTCCCGTATATCACGTGATACCGTTGCCTGTGTTACATCAAAGCCTGCAAGTTTAAGCTTTGCAATAAGCTCCTCTTGTGTCTCGACATTATAATTTTCAATAATCTCAAGAATTTTATTGTGTCTTTTGACTTTCATGACATTCCTTTCTTGCTTTAGATACTTATATAAAATTATATTTAAAAATCAATTATCTGCCAATTTAGCACGAAGCACTTCAAGAAATCCGCATTTCCTCATACGCACAAGCTTAGTGGTATATTCGGAACGATTTATAATAATTGTGTCAGTTTGAGATATCTGTATTATGTCGCGTCCGTCGGCACTGAGGTATACCGATGTCTCAGCTGTAAATTCCACTGCTATACGCACCTCCGAATTACCTCTGACAATCAGCGGTCTGCTGCTAAGCGTATGCGGACAAATAGGTGTGAGGCAGG
>JAZODB010000236.1:0-14022 GCA_045596785.1 Eubacteriales bacterium | reverse complement strand
CTATCATAAAAACATGTCAGAATCGGGATATTATTCTCACCCGAGTAAACTTACTGTTCGGAGAAAATACTATGATTAATATACAGTTCCCATACGGGAAAAAAACAATCAGCCATGAGTTCGATGACAGCGAATTATCCGCAGTTCTCACCTCATCCATCCACAGCTTTTGCCCCGAAAGCGATGAGGCTTCAATCGTTCGCGCCGCACTGGAAGAGCCTGCAAGCTCAGAACGTCTCTGCGAGCTTGCCAAGGGCAAAAACAATATCGTAATTATCGCAAGCGACCACACTCGCCCCGTACCGAGCAAAATCATAATCCCAGCAATGCTGTCGGAAATACGAAGCACAAATCCCGACGCGAATATCACAATACTCATAGCCACCGGCTGTCATCGAGGCATGACTAAAGCTGAACTGATATCAAAGTTCGGCGAAGAAATCGTGAAAAACGAAAAAATATACGTTCACGACTGCGATGACAGAGAAAATCTCGTAAATATCGGTACTCTGCCCTCGGGCGGCGAATGTGAAATAAACAAAATTGCATATAACGCCGACCTTCTCGTTGCGGAAGGATTTATAGAACCTCACTTTTTCGCGGGATTTTCCGGTGGAAGAAAAAGTGTCCTCCCCGGAATCGCCGGAAGAACAACTGTACTTGCAAATCATTGCTCGGAATTTATTGATGACGAAAATTCCCGCACGGGCATCCTTGAGGGAAATCGGATACACATGGATATGCTGTGGGCGGCACGCACGGCAAAGCTGAAATTCATCGTAAATGTCATTTTGAACTCCGACAAAAAAATAATCTTCGCGTCTGCGGGAGATTCGGAAGCCGCACACAAAAAAGGAACCGATTTTCTGTCATCTCTGTGCGGCGTAAATGCGGTAGATGCCGACGTTGCCATTTCGACAAACGGCGGATATCCGCTCGACCAAAACGTATATCAGGCAGTCAAGGGAATGACCGCCGCAGAAGCAACAGTCATCGACGGCGGTGTAATAATTATGCTTGCGGAATCAGGTGACGGAATAGGCGGAGAGCATTTTCACCGTCAGCTCGCGGATGAAAAAGATTTGTCAAAAACAATGGAGCTGTTTCTCAGCCGCTCACGAAATGAAACCGTGCCGGACCAGTGGCAAACTCAGATAATGCTCCGCATTTTGCTAAAGAAAACCGTCATCTATATTTCGGAAATTCCCGACAATATTGTAGAAGAAATGCACATGATTCCCGCTCACTCAATTGATGAAGCAATTCAGACAGCTAAAAAAATACTCAAAAAGGACAACATAAAAATCGCAGCAATTCCCGACGGAGTATCGGTCATAGTCAAAAAATAATATCTCAATACCCTAAAAAAATGCCATCGAAAATTCAACTTTCGACGGCTTTTTTGTTTGCACTCAATCAAATATACAAAAATCTGCCGAAAAACTCCGATAATGTGCGGTTTTCCGTATCAAAATTACGAGGCATATTTATATGTTTTTAATTAAAAACATA
Source organism: Eubacteriales bacterium (assembly GCA_045596785.1). Lineage (GTDB taxonomy): Bacteria > Bacillota > Clostridia > Oscillospirales > CAG-272 > UMGS1696. Next base: position 12,510 of record JAZODB010000236.1, on the reverse strand, counting down.
TAAATATGTAAATATTTCAGTTACTACTTGACATTTGATAAAGAATATATTATATTAAACACAGTACTGCCGATATAGGCAGATGCAATAAAATGAAAGGGAAAGAGAAAGAGAAAGAAGATTTATCATGGGCAAAAAGACTTTAAAAGGGTTTGAAACTCTGTCAAAAGGAACCTTTGAAAACGGAGGTCAAAACCTATACGTATCTCACAACGGTGTTTTGCAGCGCATTTGGCGTTTCGACGTAAACAATGACGGATATGTGGATTTGCTGATTGCAAACAGCCACGATTACAACGAGCGCCCCAAGGCGTGTATTATCCATGATCCGACAGGTGAAGCGAATATCCAAGAGGTGCTCACCGAAAGTGCACAGACTGCCGCAGTTGCCGATATAAACGGTGACGGTTACGATGATTTTGTAATCGCCGCAATAAATAACGGACATCACGGAGAGCTTCCGTCATACATATACTTCGGCGGACCCGATGGAATAACAGAAGACCGTAAAATCGAGCTTGCCGCTCCTATATGCACGTGCTGTGGAGTGGGAGATTTCAACGGCGACGGAAAAAAGGACATCTGTTACCTCGTATCTAGAGAACATGAAACTCCCCTGTCTCTCGGAAATCATAACCCAAGAATCCGCGTATATTACCAAGGACCTCACGGCTTTACCATGAACGGATACAAGGACTATCCGATTAATATTTCGTATTTTACCGTAGGCGATATCGACGGAGACGGATATGACGACCTTTACTGCCGCACAAAAGGATTCAATAACAGCAACTACGGCGAATGGTTTGTTTTGTGGGGCGGTCCCGATGGCTTCAGAATAAAAGAGAAGTTTGACAAAACAGATATCGGTACTCCCACCGACGACTACGACCGCTTCGACACAATTCCGTTCGGTGGCGGAAACTTCGGTTATCCCGAATTTGCAAGATCCAAGATGATTAAAATGGGCGGTAAAACGTACCTGTTCTACGCAGATGCAGATAAAGTACGCCTTGTAACAATCAACAAAGAAAGAAAAATCGACGAAGAAATAGTCATTCGTGTTCCCAATGCAACCTCCGCAGCAATAGGGCACATTCGCTCTGCCGAAACGGAAGACCTTGTTCTTACTCAGTGGAACGGAGTCGAAGACCACAACGTACTTATATATTCATGCGAAAACGGCTTCGACAGCCCTGTACAGATAATTCCCGTGAAAACACCGCGAGATATCCTTCTTTACGATTTTTCGGGAAATGGTCATGATGACCTCGCCGTAGTCCAGGGAAGAACCCACCACGCATTCACATCGGAATCTCTTCTTTTCGTCTCGGATGAAAACGGTGTTTTGAATCCCGAGCCGAAGCGCTTTGTAACACACAATGCAATAGAGGTCTTCGCGGCAGACTTCTCCGGAGACGGAAAACGTCAGCTCGTATTCGTTAACCAAAATGAGTGCACCGCATACGGTCATGTTCCGGTTTACGTATACTTGGGTTCAAAGGACGGCTTCTCTCCCGATAACAGGCTTGAATTTCCCGGTCACTCTGCCGGCACCATGATTCCCGTTGACTTCAACGACGACGGATTTACAGATATTCTCGTTCTCCAAAACGCTGAGGACCAACCGTTCTTGGAGCCTGACGGAGACTTGTATTGGGGCGGAAAAGATGGATTTAGTCTCGAAAACAGACTCGGCATCCCCGCACCACTCGCATGGGGAGGTCACTGCGCGGATATAAACAAAGACGGATATCTCGACATAATAGCCAGCTGCGCAGGCCATCTCAGAATTTTCTACGGCGGTCCCAACGGATACAGTGCGGACAACATGGTAACAATCCATCCGCTTGATATCGAATACACATCGATTGACAAGAAAGATAATGTTCCTGTCGGTAATCTTTGGCTCGCTACCGCCGACCTCAACGGAGACGGTTGGGTAGATTTGGTTGTACCGATGTCATGGCGTCCTTACAGCAGAATCTATTGGGGCGGTCCCGAAGGATACTCAAACGAGCGCAGCACGCTTCTCCCGATAGAACATGCACTCACAGTACGTATAGCGGACCTCAACAAAGACGGACATCCCGATTTGATTTTCGGCTCAAGAGTAAGCTCTCACAGAAACTCCTTCCATGAAGGTACGGTTACAATATTCTGGGGTAGCGATAAAGGATATTCCGAATTTAATTGCTGCGTACTCCCGTCATATCAAAGCAACTGCATCACAATCGCCGACTTCAATAACGACGGATATCTCGACATTTTCGCATCGTCATACTTCAACAGACGCGAGCGCGATATAAACTCGTATATCTATTGGAATGATAAAGGCCATTTCTCCGTAACAAACAGAAAGCGTATTTTCGCACATTCATCTTCAGCCGCATGGGCATGCGACTTTAACGAAGACGGATACGTTGACATATGCGTAACAAACCATCGCGCATACGGAAATCACCGCACAGAAAGCGCAATTTGGTGGAACGGTCCCGACGGACTCAGCGAGGAGCGCCGTTCATGGCTCCCAACAATAGGTCCACACGACATGGTTCCAAACGACGTCGGAAATGTAATGACAAGAGGACCCGAAGAGTGGTACATATCCCCTGCTGTATCGGTCGAAAATTTGAAGAGTGTGTCCTGGGGTGCCGAGATTCCGATAAAGACTTGGGTAAACTGCCAAATTCGCACAGCAAATACCGAAGAGAAGCTCGCCGATGCGGCATTTACAGGTCCCGACGGAACTGACGGTACACGCTTTGAGTGCGGAGATGAAATCCCGACAAATCTCGTAAAAGGAAGCTTTGTTCAGGTAAAACTCTTCCTCGGCGCTGTAAACTCGGGAAGCTCTCCTCGCGTTACGGAAATCTGCTTCGAATAAAATATACTGTTCAATTATTTTACCCCGACAGAATTTTTATTATAGTATAATAAAAATCTTCTTATCCACTCATATGAACGGAGACAAATACGACGAAGCTTATACCATGCTTCCGGAAATTCTGAAAAAATAAGAAAAGCTGCCGCTCTTGCATTAAAAATGCAAGAGCGGCAGTCATTTTTTATTTGTCTCACACATCTAAGGACATAAAATATTCTCTCATTATATTGTCAGGCTCAATTATAACCCCAACGTATCGGTTCCCATCGTCAAAAACAAGCTCAAGTGCGGACTTTATTCCAAGCGTAAGTGTATAGTCGTAAAATACAAATCCATCCGCGATATATTTCTGTCTAACATCCTTTTTTGTCGCACCGCCTTTATAAAGCGGAACCACCTCAAAAAGATCGCCGAGCGACATTACACATTCCATAACTCCGGGGCGGATTCCTTTTGTTTTGATTACAACAAAATCAAGAAACTCCCGACGTACATTACATATGTCACCTCTGCCGACAGCTGCGGTCTCCATACCGTTTTCCTCAATGTCGCTTCTCGGGCGGATTATATACACAAATCCCATCATTCGATAACGTATCAGTACATACACCGCACCCGACAAAGAAAACAACGTAACCACGCCGAACGGAAAAGAGATAAGTTCAATTCCATACGCATCACATGCAATGGGAAGTGCATATGATATCCCTCCAAGCAACAAAAGTGCCGCAAAAATAAAAATTATGTTTTTATTTTGTTGAATCGGAACACAGCGCATCGACAGCCTCCTTTTTGCGCGGGCAGTAAAGCCACGCTTTTTTTCGGAAAGTCCCATAAAAAAGCGCATCCGTGTTACCTTACGATAGCACGGAATAAAAGTTACGCTTCTTCAGTTGTTTTAATAACCTGTTTGCCGTCATAATAACCGCAAGCTCTGCACACACGGTGAGCTACATTATATTCACCGCAGTGTGAGCATTTTACCATGCCGGGCATTTCGAGTTTCCATACGTTTGAACGTCTTTTGTCGCGTCTTGCCTTTGATGTTTTTCTCTTCGGTACAGCCATTGTCAAATCCTCCCTCGGTATAATCTTTCAGGTGCTATTATACACATTACAGTTAATTATACCACACTTATTCTTGATTATCAAGTAGTTTTTTTAAAATTGCTAATTTTGGATTAATTTCTTTTTCATTTTTACAGCCACAATCGCCTTCTTTTAACTTATGTCCGCATTTTTGACATAGTCCGGGGCAATCATCTCTGCAAATATGAAAAGCAGGAAGCTCAAGAGATATCTCCTCTGCAACATCGGCATCGGGAATTATACGTCCGTCGGTCACGTAAATAACGTCATCAAGCTCCCCGTCCCACTCATTATCCTCAGACAAATGGGAATCGGCTCGTATTCTGTCGGTAAGTATCATGCGTTCCATATCAAACTCCAAAAGCGCATCAACATCATCAAGACATCTCGCGCACACTGTTCTGTATGACACCGTAACGTGAGCTTTAAACATCATACATCCGAGTGTATCCGAAGCGGAACCCGCAACTCTGATACCGCAATCGGGTATTTCTATATCCGGAGGAACGGAAACACATTCAACATCGGTATGTCTTAAATCGAAAGTGTAATCAAATTCAACCGAATCGAGCCTGTGATTCATGAGTTCTGTCACATCTATTTTCATAAGCATACCCCACCACCGCATAACTGACTTTTCAAGTCCGCGGTAAATTCCATTATATCAAATAATTATATCGTTGTCAATCTTTATTTTCACTATTTTAAAGAAATTTTTATGTGAAAATATGTACTTATCATTGAAAAATTAACATATTGCTGATATAATATTCTTACAGTCTCATTTAACAACTTTATTGTGGGGAAATAATGGAAAAAATCGTAAAAAAAATAACCGTGTTCATTGTGTTTGCAATATGTGCGCTGTTTGTATTGCGCTGCTTCATGGTATCGGATAAATCCACTTTCAAAAACCTATATGTCACGGATTCGCTGAAAACAGCTTTTTCCGATGGAAATTCACAAATAAAAACCGTCAAGGTAGAGCGTGAAATTTCGGAAGACGGATACTTCTCAGCATATGCATTTTTCTACAATCCCGAAACGGGAGAGGTTCAGTGTGCGGTTCGCTGGAACGACAGCGTGTACGGGTACACTCAAATCGAAGAAGGGCACGAATTTTCGTTCTGTTTTTTGAATGAGGAAACAGGAGAGAGATTCCCTGCCAAAGCAATTGACAGTGCAGAAAAAAGCATATATAATTACAGAAAAATCGTCGCGGACAACGTAAATCTCGGGGATACGGCAAGGCTTACTGTCGTTATGGAGCTTCGTGACGGATTTGAGAGCACGCAGATAATCCGTTACGGTGAACAGCCGCTTCTCGATTACAAAATACCGAGCAAGCTTCAAAAAGAGCTTATCGGCAAAACTGAGAATGATACATAAAAAACGGCGTGTCGCACTTACCTGAAAAAAGCAGGTTTGCGACACGTCGTTATTGTATCCAGATTTAATCCGTTTTTCAGTGTGCCAAATCCGACACCTCTTTTATAGGCATCTCCGCAGTAAAAGACGGAATACCGAATTGCGCGGCAACCGTTGGTGCAACCATCGTAATTCCGGTCATAATATCTCCCTTATCTTTCATTAAAAGTCCACGACTCGCCCAAATTACCGAGAGAGCCGAAAGAGTAGCCTCTCGAAATCAAATATTCTATCATCCAAGGCATAAGCTCAACGGTTTCCGTCACGGTTTCATGCATCAGAATGATAATCGGTGCATTATCTTTTTCCTTATTTTCATTCAGGCAAAGCTCAAAGGTTTCGATGAAATTTTTCCTTATGTAATCATAAACATTCTCACCCTCATCACGCATGAAAAGAAGCGAATCGTTTGTAACCACGTTCCAATCGAAAACAGAATATCCCATATCCTCAAGTTTGGTTTTCATCTCAATTGATGAGTCTGCGGAAAAATACTTTCCGACGGAACCTCCCGGGAAGCGGAACAGCTTATCCTGCAATATTATCCCCGCCTCAGCTACAATGCTCTCCCATTCCAAAACCTCAGCTTCAAGTGCTGACACCGATGAATAAATTTTTTCATAATCGTGACTGACCGAGTGACATCCGAGAATATGCCCTCTTTCCACAACAGCGAGCGCGGACTCAGGATATTTTCGCACTGCCTCACCCGTAGTGAAAAACGTAGCCTTCACACCGTATAAATCAAGAATATCAAGAAGACGCCGTGTATTTTTCGAAGTAGGTCCGTCGTCATATGTAAAGTATATTGTGTTTTTTTCGCCTTCGGCAATTTCAGCAGGCTTTTCCGCACTCACATACAAAGTAACAGGAACCTCCGAATTTATATAAAACGCACTTTTATCCGAAATCCCGGCAAACTCCACAGCAAAAACCTCACCGGAGGGAGCCGTGTTTTTACGCACGCAAATATTGTACTCTATTCCCGCTTTGTCAAGAACCGCAGAGACCGCCGCGGTGCTGTAATCATCAAATCTGAGCACCTCGGTGTAGCCATATTTTTGGGATTCGTCAAGAAGCGAAGTTTTATCGGAAAAATCGACTCCGCTTGCAGAAAAAAACACTGTCGTTTCCGCGCTGTTGTATGGCGATTCGATTATCTCGGGATGCGGCAGAGTGGGAAGCACGGGCGGCATCTCAGTATCAGCCGAAGCAAATGCGGCTTTCGTAGTGGCGGCACCGACATAAGAAGTCAGCTCATACTCGAAAAATTCAACTATATCATCATACTCATCTGCAACAACAGCGGTTTGCCGACGCACCTCGTCGAACAACCGCAATGCAGTATCCTTTAAATCACAGGAACAAAGTGAGAGCGAAAAAACACTCATCAATGCCCCGATTAAAACAAAACGAATAAATTTCAAAATAAATCTCCGTTTGAATAGCGCAGCGACCTCATTTGTTTTTTTATATTTGCCGCCGCGTCCTCTCAAATCAGCCAATGCACAGGGGTCATGATTTTTCCGTTTCCGAAATGCGCTCCGCGCGCGTACAGCGTCCGCTTTTCTCATCTATCTCGAAGTATGCACCGTTCAGCATACGTTCTCCGACTGAGGCTTCAAATTGGAGTGGGGTTTTTACCGTAAACTTATGAATAATGGATTCCGTCTTGACCCCGAGGATTCCGCTGTGTGAGCCGCACATACCGACATCCGTAATATACCCCGTTCCGCCGGACAAAATCTGTATGTCAGCTGTTGCAACGTGTGTGTGTGTTCCGAAAACCGCGGAAATGCGCCCATCAAAGAATCTTGCGAAAAACATTTTCTCACTTGTAGCCTCTGCGTGAATATCGCAAACCGCAACATCGTATTTTCCTCGCTCGTTTTTAAGGATACGCTCCGCACATTCCGCCGGGGGATATATAGGCTCCATATACACAGTGCCGCACAAATTCATTACAAGCACACGGCATCCCCTAACGTCTGCAATAACATATCCCATACCGGGAGCTTCAGACGGATAATTTGCGGGCCGCACCAAATACTCCGCGTCATCAAGCATGGTATATATCTCGCGACGCTTCCAGGTGTGGTTTCCTCCCGTAATTATGTCAGCTCCGCAATCATAGAGTCTCTCTGCGGATTCAACGGAAATACCGTTTCCACGCGCAGAATTTTCCCCGTTTACAATTACGAGCTCAGCTCCGAGACGCGTTCTGAGGGAACGCAGTCTTCCGCCGTGTTCAAGGAAAGATACTCCCTCATCACCGACAACATCACCGAGACACAAAATCTTAATCATGAAAAATTTTCCTCCAAATATCCGAAAAAACAAAAACCGTCTCACAGATAACCGGACGGATTCCGATTAAAACACGGAGTTCCGCCGGTTTTCGAGACGTTTGATCCGAAAAAACTTCGGACACAGTTTTTATAAAGTCAAAAATTCAGTCCGCGGCGGCGTCTGTTGTAATCGGAGCGCGGGTTTACTATTTCTCGCCAATCGAGGTCTCCATGATCGAGTGCGCAAATAAGAACCTCTGCGGTTGCGATGTTTGTTGCCATCGGAACGTTGTGAACATCGCACATGCGGAGAAGATTGTATTCGTTCTCATCAAAAGCATGGTCAGGCGTAGTACTGCGGAAATACAGAAGCACATCTATCTCATTATATGAAATTCGGGATGTAATCTGCTGCGCTCCGCCGTGAGAACCGGGCAAGAGCTTCTCTATTTCAAGACCGGTAGCTTCCTGAACATATTTGCCCGTAATACTTGTCGCACATATATTATGCTTTGACAATATCCCACAATATGCTATACAAAACTGCGTCATAAGCTCCTTCTTGGTATCATCAGCGATAAGTGCAATATCCATAATCATCCGTTCCTTTCATATACTTTCATATTGGTCTTTATTAAAAACGTCAACGGTAACACCACATCAAAGCGCACGCCGTATTTTCCTGCGGTAAGATGTCATTCCGAAAAAAAGCGGAACATCACCACCGGATATTCTTTTAGCTATATTCATATAAGCAAGTGACGATGCGGATTTTCTCGGTACAAGAATACCCCCGTCCTGCGCTTTCTGAATTTTTTTATCAAAAGGCACAACTCCGATACATCTGACTGCGCTTGCATCGATAATTTCGATTACCCCCGCACGTCTTTCACGCCTTACCGAAGCGATATCAAATGAACATATGACAAGCCGCATACATTTTGCGCCTGATGAGATAAGCTCCGACGCAGCATAATCCGCCGCCCTTACAGAAGTTTGCCCCTGCTCCGACACAATCAAAACCATATCGAAAATATCGCATACGGCTTTAGCCGTGTCAATTCCTCCACCCGTATCACATATGAGAATATCATATGAGGTGAGTTCGGATATTCGCTCAACTGCACGCCTCGTGAGCATATGTACAGTCTCGCCGGAATTTTCCGACAGATAGTCGGCATAAGATGAGTTGCACGCAGCGATAAGCGACAGATTCGGCAAATGAGCATACGGAACAACCGGAGAGAAATCCCCTCCCGAAATAACATCACCGAAGTCGCAGATTGATTTATCGGCAGTGCCTGACATCAAATCGAGACTTCGGCTGACATTATCAAGATCGGCAAGCAAAGTTTTTTTACCCATCTCGGCAAAAGCTGCGGCAAGTCCGAGAGCCGTCGTGCTTTTACCGACACCGCCCTTTGCAGATGCAATGAGCAGTCTTTTATATGACGGCATATATAACCTCCGCACGCTTTAAAAAATCAGCAATTCAAATAGATATCTGTATAAATTATATCACCAACATGCATATATTGTCAATAGTGCACGCAAATTTTTTAAAAATTATTTAATTCATAAAGTTAAAATATGCATTATATCCCAATACAAAACGATATTTCCTCTGATTATACTGCAATTTTAAGACTGAGCTTCGTTAATTCAAACAGTTTTTGCTTTGATTCCGCCTCCCCCACTCTCTCATTTTTATATGATGATATTTTTCCTATTGCAATTTATATAAAATGCTGTTATAATATATAATGGTTGAGTGTCACAATACATATAAACAATAATTCGGAGGAAAATAAATATGGAAGTAAAAATCAACACATTAATCTCGGAGCTCGAAATCTCAGATCCCGAAATCGGCGCGGTAGTCGCAGAAGAACTCGAAAGACAGCGTGGAGGTCTTGAACTCATCGCGTCGGAAAATATTGTCTCTCCCGCGGTTATGCTCGCGATGGGCAGTCCGCTCACAAATAAATATGCTGAGGGTTACTCCGGAAAGCGCTATTACGGTGGTTGCTATGTTGTAGACAAGGCTGAAAATATCGCAATAGAGCGCGCGAAAGCCCTGTTCGGAGCGGAGCACGTTAATGTTCAGCCGCACAGCGGCGCTCAGGCAAATCTTGCGGTTTACTTCGCGCTTCTCAATCCCGGAGACACCGTTCTCGGCATGAGTCTCGCCTGCGGCGGTCACCTCACTCACGGCAGTCCTGTAAATATGTCGGGAAAATATTACAATTTTGTACCCTACGGCGTAAACGACGAGGGTTTGCTCGATTACGACGAGCTTGAGAGACTTGCGAAAGAGCATCACCCCAAGATGATAGTCGCAGGTGCCTCCGCTTACCCGAGAATTATAGATTTTGAGCGCATTTCAAAGGTTGCAAAAGATGTCGGAGCATACTTCATGGTAGACATGGCTCACATAGCCGGACTTGTAGCCGCAGGACTTCATCCGTCTCCCGTTCCCTATGCCGACGTTGTTACCACCACTACCCACAAAACTCTGCGCGGTCCCCGCGGCGGCATGATAATGTGCAAAGCGGAGCACGCCAAAGCAATAGATAAATCCATATTCCCGGGAACTCAGGGTGGACCTCTCATGCATATCATTGCAGCAAAGGCAGTCTCCTTCGGCGAAGCACTTCGTCCCGAATTCAAGGAATATCAGACTCAAATCGTCAAAAATGCCGCTGTTCTCGCAGATTCTCTTCTCTCCGAAGGCTTTAACCTTATATCCGGCGGCACAGACAACCATCTGATGCTCTGCGACCTCAGACCGTTCGACATAACGGGAAAGGAATTTGAGCACCGTCTCGACGATGTTCTCATAACCGTAAACAAAAATGCAATTCCCAATGACCCTCAGTCTCCGTTCATCACAAGCGGAATCAGAATCGGCACACCTGCTGTCACAAGCCGCGGACTTATGGAAGACGACATGAAAAATCTCGCTCATCTCATCGGCATGGCGGCACGTGATTTTGAGAACAAGCGTGACGAAATCATGGCAGAAGTTAAAAAAATCTGCGCGAAATATCCAATTTATAAATAATAGCAAAATCAAACCACATCCGAACGTTGTCTGACGCAATCCACTCCAGACGAGGTATATTATAATGAAAAACGAAATGGACAAAACCATTACTTTCTCCATTCGTGAGGAAGAACGCGACCGCGAGAGAAAAATGCTTCTGCGCGCAGTCTATGATGCCCTCAGCGAGAAGGGTTATAACCCCATTAATCAGCTTGTGGGCTACGTATTAACGGAAGATCCGACATATATCACAAACTACAAAAACGCTCGCGGAATGATACGTCGTATAGACCGTGACGAGCTTATGGCGGCACTTTTCAAGGAATATCTCAATCTGTAATGGGAAACAGTATTCCGCATGCGGTTTTATCTCCGCGCCTTCCCGAAGTATCGCGAATCGCTATCGGCTCGCTGACCGTATCAAAAATGCAAGCGGCTTTGCCGCAGGATGAAGCGGCTCGGGTTTTGGCGTACGCCTTTGACTCGGGCCTTAACTTCATTGATACAGCTCAATATTACGAAAACTATCCTCTCATACGCGCGGCTCTGCGAAAATGCCGCGCTCCCGAAAATGTGGTTCTGTCAACCAAAACCTACGCTTACACAAAGGAGCTTGCACGCAGTGCGGTTGAAGAAGCACGACGGGAATGTGACCGAGATGTTATTGACATTTTCATGCTCCATGAGCAGGAAAGCTATGACACACTGCGAGGTCACATGGAGGCTCTCGAATACCTTTTCGAATGCAGAGAACGAGGTGTCATCCGCGCGGTAGGCGCATCAACACACCACGTATCACTTGTCCGCGGTTTGATGAGTTTTAAATCCGAGGGCTTCACGCCCGACGTATGTCATCCCCTGTACAATATTGCCGGCATAGGAATTGCAGACGGAGGAGAAGCTGACATGGCAGCGGCTCTCCGTGACGCTCACAATGCCGGAATAGGCATATTTGCCATGAAGGCACTCGGCGGAGGTCATCTGTGCACATCGGCAGAAGAAGCACTTTCGTTTGTGCTGTCAAAGCCTTATATCGATTCGGTAGCGATTGGAATGCAGTCAACCGACGAAATCGATGCAAACGTGCGCTTTCTCACATCCGGTGCGTTTTCGGAAGATGACCGCGCCCGTCTCGCTAAAAAGCATCGCACGCTCCACGTGGAAGATTACTGCGAAGGCTGCGGAGCGTGTGTTCGCCGATGCGGTGAGGGAGCGCTCTCCCTTATTCCCGCAGAATCATCCGCCGAGAGCAAATACGACTTTACGTCTGAATTTGCCTCGTCAGAGGATATCTCGCGTTTAACCGAGAGCAAATACCGTGCCGCGGCAGACGATTCCAAATGTGTTCGATGCGGATACTGTACAAAGGTGTGTCCCGTATTCGCTCTCAAGATTTATTGAAGAAAACGCCGTTAAGCGTCTGACGGCGTAAAAACCGAGTTTCTTACACGGAGTCTGAATCATGCAAATCATAAAGCTTGCCGAACGCCGCGAAGTTTCTTCGATTCCCGACGCTTCGGTTATCGCGTTCGGATTTTTTGACGGTGTCCACATAGGGCACCGCCATCTTATAGAAACCGCAAAAAAGCTGTCGCGCGGTATTCATCCCATAACTATCTGGACATTTGACAGCATTCCTAAAATTCCGCCGCGCTCCCTGCTTATGACCAACGAGGAAAAATGCGGTGCGCTTCGGGAATAAGTCGGAGGCCAAGCGGTCTTAGGAAGACAATGGGTCTTACCAACTCCTTGGCTCACAGAACGACATGGCT
>JAZODB010000235.1:0-1896 GCA_045596785.1 Eubacteriales bacterium | reverse complement strand
GCTTTAACTTTTTCCGCCGAATTGTCGGTATTATATTTGGATTTTATTTCATCAACTTTAAATTCATATTTTCCGCGGCTTTCTTCAATAAGCGCTCTGAATTTATCTGCACCATATTTTTTCAGAAATTCATCCGGGTCTTTTGCTCCGCTCATTTTGAGAACCTTTGCTTCAAGCCCTGCCTCTTCGAGGAGAGCTATTGCGCGATTTGCCGCTTTTTGGCCTGCTTCATCACTGTCATACGAAATAATAACCTTGTCTGAATACTTTTTTAAAATTCGCGCTTGCTCGGCGGTTATTGCAGTTCCAAGCGTTGCAACAGCCATTTTGAATCCATAATCATGCAAAGTTATTACATCCATGTAGCCCTCGCACAATATAATATATCTCGCGCCCGCATTTTTTGCATAATTCAGTGCAAATAGATTTTTGCTCTTTTTGAATGCGGGGGTGTCGGATGTATTGAGGTACTTCGGCTTTGAGTCATCAAGAACACGACCTCCGAAAGCTATGACATTTCCCGACACATCTATTATCGGAAACATTATCCTGCCGCGAAAATAATCATAATATCCGCGTTCGTTTTTTCCCGCAAAATACGCGGTATGTATTTCTTCGTGCGAAAATCCGAGAGATGTCAGGTGATTCATCAGCATACTTCCCGATTTGGGAGAATATCCGAGCCCGAACCCTTTGACTGCCGCCGACGACAATCCGCGATCAAGAAGGTATTGTCGTCCGGGAGATCCGATTTGCTCATCAAAAAGCATGTCCCTGTAATATTTCGCAGCTTCGAGGTTCATTTCAAGAACTCGTGTCCTCGACAGTCCTTTATTCGCGCCCGTATTATGTTCAAAATCAGGCAGCGATATTCCTGCGCGCTTTGCGAGCGCCTCGACAGCGGAAACATAATCGAGATTTTCAATGCGCATTATAAAATTTATTACGTCTCCTCCGGCACCGCAGCCGAAGCAATAAAAGCTTTGGGTAGACGTATATACAGTAAACGACGGAGTTTTTTCACTGTGAAACGGGCATAGTCCTTTGCAGTTTGAACCAGTTCGCTTAAGTGTAACATAAGAGGATATTATATTCTCGATATCACACCGATATCGTATATCATCAACAATATTTGCAGGTATCAAAAACATCCTCTCCTTTTTTTATTCAAATTATAAATCCCGTGGGGTTTCCCATACGTGGGGGATAAACAAATCCTTATACAAATCAATAGCATATCTGTCTGTCATACCTGAGATATAATCACAGACACAGCGTTTTGTTCCCTCTGCCTCAATATTTTTGTAATACAGCTCAGGCATTTTCTGAGGGTATCTTACAAAATATTCGAATAGATTTTTTAGAAGCTCCATAGCTTTTACTTCTTCTTTTTTTGCCTTGGGATTATAGTAAACATTGTCAAACAAAAATTTACGAAGCTCCGCAGTAGCTTCACCTATATCATCCGTCATTTGAATTTTATCGGATTCGCGGCTTCCCTCGATTACAGCGGTAACCATTCGGTTGATGCGCTCGCTGTGAGTTTCTCCGAGAACTCTGCGAAGCTCTGACGGAATATCATCGGGTGAGATAATTCCGCCGCGTATTGAATCGTCAATGTCATGATTTATATACGCTATCCTATCAGCAAACTTAACTATTACGCCTTCAAGAGTAGAGGCTTGATGTGAGCCTGTATGATTTACAATCGCATCACGAACTTCCCATGTCAGATTTAAACCCTCACCGTCATTTTCAAGCTTTTCCACAACTCTGAGGCTTTGCTTGTAATGCGTGAAATCAGAAGAATAACACATCTGCATAACGGTGTCGCCGGCATGTTCGAACGGAGTATGACCGAGATCATGAGCGAGAGCGGAAGCTTCGCACAAATCT
>JAZODB010000234.1:0-4669 GCA_045596785.1 Eubacteriales bacterium | reverse complement strand
AAAAGGAATCATTTTGACGTCACAGAAAGGACAGGGAATAAATATGTCATTATTTGGAGGAATTCTTTCTCTGAAAGCAGTTACCTTTTTGATGTTTTCGGTATTTGGCATAGCTGCTCTCGGATATCTCCTTGGCAGAATTACAATAAAAGGAGTTAATCTCGGAACAGCTGGAGTATTTATAATAGCACTTCTGTACGGATGCCTGTTCTATAATGTACTTTCTGCGGAACTCACTGTCAACCAAACCGCTTATGTTTCAAATGCGCTTAAGATTGTGGAAAATACAGGGCTGATATTATTTGTATCATCCGTTGGTTTTATAGCGGGACCTGCTTTTTTCGAAAATTTCAAGAAAAATTTTAAATCATATGTTGCTATCGGTCTGATAATTATTTTGTCAGGTGCTCTCACTTGTGCTTTATGTATAGTAGTAGGCAGAAATTTCACCGATTTGTCAACATCTGAATTTACTGCAATGCTTGTGGGAATTTTTGCCGGTGCACTCACATCAACTCCGGCATTCTCATCAGCCAAAGGAGCAGTAACGGAGGAGCTTGAATCTATTGTATCAGTCGGATACGGAATAGCTTACCTCTTTGGAGTTATCGGTGTTGTGCTGTTTGTTCAGTTGCTACCTAAAATCTTACGTGTAGATATCAATAAAGAAAGAGAAAATTTAATCGGAGCAACTAAAATATCAGGCAAAAAAAGCGTTGATGGGCTTATGCAGATGGATGACTTCGGATTTATGCCTTTTTCTCTCGCTGTGGTTATAGGTTTGGTTATCGGTTCATTCAAATTCGGAAACTTCTCACTTACCACAACAGGAGGATGTCTTCTTGCAACACTCTTGTTCGGACACTTCGGACATATCGGAAAGATTAATATAATGCCTGACGCAAAAACGCTTAAGGTTTTCAGAGAATTCGGGCTTATGCTGTTTTTAATCGGTGCAGGTATTTCAGGCGGAGCTTCGTTTATAAAATACTTTGAGGTTGTATATTTCTTATACGGCGCAATAATAACAATAGTTCCAATGATTATCGGATTTATTTTCGCAAAATACGTTTTAAAACTAAATATTTTAAACAATCTCGGCTCCATAACCGGCGGAATGACCTCGACTCCTGCACTTGGAACTCTTATTCATGTTGCAAAGACCGAAGATGTGGCGGCGGCGTATGCACTTACTTATCCTGTTGCTTTAATTACGGTTGTACTTGCCTCTCAGCTCATAATAATTTTTATGTCTTAAATATATAACAAATGGATGTATCTTAAAAAGAAGATACATCCATTCGTTTTTCGATTAATGTACGTATATTTTTCTTGTCATTTTACTTCCATCCTGCATAATATATTAGAGAAGAGAGGCAGCTCTCTTTCGAATCAGTCAATTTATATGAAAGGCATGGAATAAAAAATGGCTGAATACAGAAATTCAGGGGGGCAGTGCGGCAAAGACCGCGACATGGTTTGTATAGATACGTACAGAGTTCTTGATTCATGCCGTGATAAGGATTGCTTTGAGGATGTTCGTGTATATCTTACAGATTGTGGGCAGGCAATAATCGACCGAACGAGTGTCGTGAGAGCAAAATGCGCCAATGTTGTTTGGTCCTGTATCGATATAGATACAGTTCCGTTTAATCGAGGATTTTACCAACTGTTCATAAAAATTTATGTTAAAATCCAATTTGAAGCGTGTATCGGACCCGGTAATATGCAGGAATTTGAAGGTGTGGCCGTTGTTGAGAAAAAGGTGATTCTTTTTGGAAGTGAAGGCAATGTAAGTGTATTCAAAAGCGAATTGTCGCAGAGCGGCTTCTGCTCATGTCACAATGGCAAATCAAGTCAGTCAAGCGCACTTCCTGTTGCTGTACTTGAGGTAGTGGATCCAATAATATTGAATACAAAAATTGCGGAGCCCGGCAAACCCTGTCGTTGCTGCTGTTGCTGCACAGTAGATGAGATTCCCGACTGTGTCTGCACAAAGCTTTCCGCAGACCTTATCGATGACTCCGACTCTAACATACTGCTTGTATCACTCGGATTTTTCTCAATAGTGAGAATAGAACGGCCGGCACAATATCTGATAAATGCGGTTGAATATAATGTGCCTGAAAAGGAATGTGTTCTTCCGTGTGTAGAAGACCCATGCAGTCTTTTTAAACAAATGGCATTCCCTATATCGGAATTTAATCATCCTACTTCATCTCCGGGAATTATAGGTTCCGAACAAGATAAAAAATGCGGATGTCAGTAAATTAAAACACAGACAGGAAGAGACGAATAATTCGTCTCTTCCTGTTTTATGTTTATATTTTTTATATAAAGTAAAGTTTCCCGTTTTCAAGCTTGAACATACTATCTGAAATACTTGCAACATCATTCAGATCGTGAGATATAATAATTGTTACAGACTCACGGGGAACAGTTTCTTTTATAAGTTGACAAAGCGTTATTTTTCTTTCTTCATCAAGCCCTGCAAGCGGCTCGTCAAAAATATAAAGTTCACATTTGTCAAGTGATAATGTCCTTGCGGCCGCAACACGTCTCTGCATTCCTACCGACAATTCATAAGGATATTTGTATATATCATCCTCAAGTCCGAGTGCTTTAAGAAGATTACGAGCGTGCGCCTCAGTACATCCGCTCACCACGTCTGTTATATTTTCAATAACATTCATCCACGGGAATAGGCGGGGTTCCTGAAACATACACGATATTTTTTTACCGTTTGTATTTATCTCGCCCTCATCAAAAGATTCAAGCCCGCAAAGAATTCTTGCCAGAGTTGTTTTACCACATCCGGAAGCTCCTGTTATTGTGTATATTCCGGGGTCAAGTACAATGGACAGACCATCTATTACTATGTTATCATTGAATATTTTTTTGAGATTTTCAATTTTCAGCCGCATTTTCGGAAAACTCTCCAACAGTATATTTTCGATAAACAGAAAAAGTTGTCAGCGATATAATATTTTCAAGAATCAAGCTGAGTATAACCACACACAGTGTCCAAGCCACCAATTCAGTTGTTTCAAGATATAATTTTGAATTATAAATTTCCCCACCGATAGAATACTTTACAGAGCAGAGAACCTCAGCGGCAACACCTGATTTCCACGCAAGCCCAAGTGATGTTTTTGCACCTGAAAGAAAGAAAGGAAGAGCAGAGGGAAAATACAAAAGCCTGAGTTTTTTTATCTTTCCGAACTTATAAATTTCAGATACCTCTGAGAGCTTTTTATCCGTCGAGTGAATGCCCGTGAGAGTGCTTCCGTAAAAAATAGGCATAACCATAAGCATGGCAGTAAATGAAGGTATAAAATTTTTCCCGAGCCATACCAATGCAAGAATAATAAACGATGCAACCGGAGTTGCCCTGATAATTGTAAAAAGAGGTGAAATAATCGCGCCTATCCATTTATGATAAAATGAAATTACAGCGAGAACAGTCCCTGCAACAGCTCCGATAAAATATCCCAAAACAACTCTTAAAAGAGTCAGGCATACAGATAGATAAAAATTATAATCGCAAAGAAGTACAGCTAGCTTTGCTCCCACACTGAAAGGTGATGGTAGCAAAATTTCCTTGTTAATAAAGATCGATGCTATTTCCCAAAGTAACAGCCAAAATAATACGGGAATAAGCAAACGCAGAAATCGTTTTACTTTATCCACAATTATTTATCGATGTAGAATATATCTTCTGTGGGAAGCTTTCCGCCAACAGATGCGGGGTTAAAGCTGTGCAAAACCTCATAGAATCCCATAAGACCGTTTGCCATCTCTTTTCCCGTCAAGCAAACAATATTTGCATTCGGTATTGCCGCTTCCGCAATTGCCGCTTTAGGTATAATTCCGTATTTTTCTATTAATACTGCCGCTTCGGATTTGTTTCCGTTTACAAATTCCACAGAATCTTCGTACTCATCAAGAAAATCTTCTACTGCTTCGGGGTGAGCGGATATAAAGTCAGGATTTATTATAATACAGCCTTGATATAACGCACCGTTATCACCGTTTAACTCAGCTGCTTTTTCCCATTCCTCTGTAATATTAACTGCAATTCTTGCGTCTGATTGTGCCAAGACTGTTGTTGCATTGGGAACAGGGAGCATACCTATTGTTGTCTCTCCCGAAATCATGAGCGTTGCAAGTTCGGAGTGGTCGGCAAGATAAGAAACTTCACAATCTATACCGTTTGCTTCAAGAATATAGTTAAGAACATATTCCGGAGTGGATGCCTGTCCTGTTGCGTAAATTTTCTTACCATTCAGGTCATTGATAGAGCTGATTGTATCACCGTTTTCTAGGATATACAGAACACCGAGAGTATTGACTGCAGCCACTCTTATTTTTCCTTCGGTCTTATTATACAATACAGAAGCAAGATTAGTTGGAACCGCGGCTATATCATAGTTACCTTTTATTATTTCGGCAGTAATTTCATCGGGTGATGATGCAATAGTAAATGTGTATTTATTATCGGTTTTTCCATTATTGTTTTCATCCATAAGCTTTGCCATGCCCATGCCTGTCGGACCTTTAAGGGCAAAAACTTTAACCTCTGTTTGCTCTTTAGAGCAAGAAAACAGTGAGAGTGCAGACAGTACTATAATTGCTGTCAAAATGATGCTAATAATTTTTTTCATGTTTT
>JAZODB010000233.1:0-2488 GCA_045596785.1 Eubacteriales bacterium | reverse complement strand
GCAAGCACGGCGCGGCAGATTTTGAGCCTGTTTCCTGAACGGGAAAAATCAGTGAGGACTGTTAATAATTAAAATGAAAAAAATGGTTGTCGCAAATCAATGAAAGTTTCCCACGAGCCTTTTCAAAGGCTCGTGGGATCTCGGGGTAGAACCCCGAGTCGAGCTTCGCAAAGCTCGCAAAGCCCGACACAGCCCTCGGCGTAATCTCGCTTTTCTCCATCCATTGTTTTGCATATATCATACCGTATATGTAAAATCAATATTTTTCGGATGATATTTTTTAAATTTAAGCTGACATGATTTGATGCGAAAAGGAGAAAATCCGTCGGATACGCCTTAATAATTTACAAATTACCTTGTCATCGCTCTGATTGTTTTGTTAATAGATATGAAAATTATATTTTTTTCGCTCTGCACTTGACTTTTTATGAAAAAAGTTATATCATATACGCATAAAAATTAAAGTGTTTCATCGGAGGTACGGAATCATGTGTACATGCGTCGATAAAAATATAATATCCGCAGTATCCGTGTGTGATTCTGTATCCGAATCTGTTGCGTTTGCTATGGCAGTATGCTTTTTTGCGTACTGCTTTTTCTATTATTTTAGAAGCAAATTTGAATATCCGCGCAAAGGATTTCCGATTTGAACAGTTCAATGATTAACAAATTTATTGAGCGGTTTCCTTTGTGGGAAGCCGCTCTTTTTGCGTAAGCAATGAGGCAATGAAAATTATAATATTTGAATAAAGAGGTAGAAAAATGAACGAACTTGAGAAAAACAGAATTGAAATTGACAAGATTGACGTTGAGATGGCAAAGCTTTTTGAAAAGCGGATGAGAGCTTGCGAAAATATCGCACAATACAAAAAAGAATACGCTTTGCCCATATTTGATAAGGCGAGGGAGGAAAGTATTATCGCAAGCCATGCTTTACTCGTGGACAGCGACATATACCGTGAGTATTACATGGAATTTGTGAGAAATGTAATGGACTTGTCGAAAAAATATCAGTCAAGAATAAACGATGGGGCAAAGGTTGTGTACAGCGGTGCGGAGGGAGCGTTCGGATATATTGCCGCGAAGAAGATGTTCCCTGGGGCGGCGCTCACCGGCTATTCCGATTTCACAAGCGCTTACCGCGCGGTAGAGAACGGAGAATATGATTGCGCTGTTTTGCCTATCGAGAACAGTTATGCGGGAGACGTCGGCTCTGTTATGGATTTGATGTTTTCGGGAAGTCTTTACGTAAATCGAATGATAGAGCTTGATGTCGTTCACAATTTACTTGCGCTTAAAGGGGCATCGCTTGAAAAAATCAAAACGGTTGTGAGTCATCCGCAGGCTCTTGAACAGTGTGAGGATTTCATCAAAGCGCACGGTTTTCGGACTGTTTCGTATTCAAATACCGCGCTTGCCGCGAAATACGTCAAGGAGCAAAACGATGAAACGATAGCCGCAATCTCCTCGGGTGAAACGGCAGATGTGTTCGGACTCAATATATTGGCGAGCGGAATCAACTCGGCAAAGAGCAACACAACGAGATTTGCGGTTTTCTCAAGAGCTCAGCACATTCCGTCTCCGTCTGCGGTCGGCGATAAAGAGCACTTTATTCTTGTGTTTACCGTGAAAAACGAGGCGGGCGCACTTGCTCAGACTCTTAATATTATCGGTGCACATAATTTCAATATGAGAAACCTCAGAAGCCGCCCGATGAAAGAGCTTCTCTGGAGCTACTATTTCTATATCGAGGCAGATGGTAATATCGGTACGCAAAACGGTCAGGATATGCTTCGCGAGCTGTCTGCGGTGTGCGCTCGTTTGAAGCTTGTCGGAACATACAACTGAGCGGAGGTGTTTTTATGATAATTCCTATAAATTCGGAAAACGGGAGTTATGATATTGTACTTGAGCGCGGCGCGCTTGAATGTATCGGGGATTATATCTCCTTTCCGAAAAAGGTTATGATTGTTACCGATGACGGAGTTCCCGCAAAATACGTTGATTCCGTTGCGCGCTTTATCGATACTCCCGTTATGGTTACTATAAAGCATGGCGAGCAAAGCAAAAATTTCGAAAATTACAAAATGCTTATCTCAACGCTTCTTGAAAATTCGTTTTCCCGAACTGACTGCGTTGCAGCTGTCGGCGGAGGTGTGGTCGGAGACCTCGCGGGATTTGCGGCGGCTACCTATATGCGCGGTATTGATTTTTATAATATTCCCACCACTTTTTTATCACAGGTTGATTCATCTGTCGGCGGCAAGGTTGCAATTGACATGGATGGGGTGAAAAATATTGTAGGTGCGTTTTATCAGCCGAAGAGGGTTATAATCGATCCAAATGTGCTTTCAACTCTCGATAAAAGACAGCTTAGCGCAGGAATAGCGGAGTCTGTCAAAATGGCGGCAACCTGCGATGAAAAGCTGTTTTCACTGATAGAGAACAGCATGGATTTTACTTCCGACTGCGAAGTCGGATCGTAGCC
>JAZODB010000232.1:0-1790 GCA_045596785.1 Eubacteriales bacterium | reverse complement strand
CATCGGCAAGACCGCCGGTTGAGATAAACGGAGTGGCTTCAGATGCAGCGAATAAAACCTTCATAACATCATTCCTTTTTCAATAAAGTATGGTCTGATTTCATGTCCTGAAAGAGTTCTTCCATCACGGATAACGACATTTTTATCGGCAACAACACAGCTTAGTGAACAATTTTCTCCGATAAACGTATCCTGGAACAAAATTGAGTTCCGTACAACCGTTTGTTTGGGGATTTTTACGCCACGGAAGAGTATTGAGTTTTCAACCTTTCCGTCGATTATACAGCCGTCAGCTATCAGTGAATTTTTGATTTTAGCGCTTTCTCCGTATTTGGTTGGCGGAGAATTTCTGACTTTTGTATAAATCGGTCGGTCTTTTCGTTCGAAAAGCTCAGCTCGTATTGTGGCATTTGATACTATGCTCATTGAACAAATAAAATATTCCGAGAGGGAGATTATACGCGAGAAATAACTATTGAATTTATATACACGGATTTCAAAATTATTTGTGTTGCGGCTTATGATATCCCTCATAAAGTCGGTGTATCCGTGAGCGGCGGAGTCTATAATGATAGTCTGAAGTACGATTCGGTTTATAACTGTGATATTGATGTTTTTATCATAATATCCGTTTAAATTTTCGGTATTGAAGATGATATCCTGAACTTTGCCGCGGCTGTCGGAAATAATTACGGCATTTTCATTTTCGTTCGGAAGAGAATATGAGCTTTTATTCTGATTTGTATGATTTCGGTTTATCAATGCAGGTTTTACGGTAAGAGTAATATCGGCACCGGATTTTTTGTGCGTGTTTATAATGTCACCGATATCAATGTTGCAGATACAGTCACTGTCGGAGAGCACAACATAGTCGGCTGTTATTCTCATGATGGCTGCGGAAATACTTTTGAGCGCTTCAAGCCGCGTACTGCGACTGCAATGTGTTTTGTCTGAATACGCTGAAATCAGTGGCGGAAGTATTTTTATTCCTCCGGCCCTCCTGGCAAGATCCCAGTCTTTACCCGAACCAATATGATCCATCAGCGACCGGTAATTGTATTGTGCGACAACATTTATATCTGTAATACCGGAGTTTACCATGTTGGAAAGTGCGAAATCGATAAGCCGATATCTGCATACAAAGGGAACTGATGCAGAAGTACGTTTTCTTGTGAGTTCGGGTATTGTATAATTGTGCGGATTTGAAAAAATTATTCCGGCAACACTCATGATTATGATCCTTTCGTTTCAGTAAGTATTTAATTGTCCTTTGTCCGGGATAGCAGTACCGCTTTTTACTACTGTTATTCCGTAATTTTCTGAATTTTCGTTTTGGGGTAGGTGTTTGGGTCTGCCTATAACCGATTCTGCGCCGATTCTGACATTTTCGTCAATAATGGAGTATTCGACAGAAGTACCGTTTTCAATCCTTACTCCGCTCATGATAACAGAATCGTTTACAACAGCTCCCGGAGCAATGTAAACGCCGCTTGAAATAATCGAGTTTAGCACTTTTCCGTGAATCTCGCAACCTTCGGTTATTATAGAGTTGCGGATATTTGCATTTTCACCGATGTGCTGCGGAGGAAGTGCGGGGTTGCGGAAAAATATACGGAAACTGCGATCATATAGATCAAACACCGGAGAGTTTCCGAGCAGATCCATATTGCTGTCATAAAGGCTTTTTATTGTTCCGACATCTCTCCAATAACCGTCAAACAAATATGAATACATCGGTTCTCCGTTTTTCAACATTTCGGGAATAATATTCTTACCGAAGTCTTTTGATG
>JAZODB010000231.1:0-6532 GCA_045596785.1 Eubacteriales bacterium | reverse complement strand
GGAAATTCCGATAGATGCATATCGCAATGCCGTTGAGGCAGTAGATACCGAAAGCGGCGAAACCGAAACCATATACATATACTGGTTCAAAAACGGATACCACAAATATCGTCTTGGGGTAGATGATGTTATCTGGTGCTTTGAAAATATATACAAGCATCAAGATGAATACACATCTATATTCGATGATCCTTTTCTTCGTCTTTTCCGCGAACTGCATGACAAGTACGGAACTCATGTGCATATGCATGTCTATTACGAAACTGTTGACGGAAAATTCAATCTCTCAATGTTCCCGGACAAATACAAAGCGGAATTCCGCTCAAACGGTGATTGGCTGAAATTCACTTTCCATTCACTCAAGGACAAGCCCGACAGTCCGTACAAATTTGCCTCATATGAGCAGGTTATGCGTGAGGGAAAGCAAGTGGAACGTGAAATCATTCGTTTTGCGGGAAAAGAAGTTTTATCAAATGTAACCTCACAGCACTGGGCAAATTCAAATCTGCACGCGACAAGAGCATTTCGGAACCTCGGCTTCCGCTGTATAGATGCATACTTCCTTATAGACCAAGACGGAAATCCGAGTATTGCCTATTATCTCAACAAAGAACAAACCCTTCATGCAGCTACCAGAGACTTTTGGGTAGACAACAAGGAGGATATTATCTTTGTTAAAGATGATATCATTATCAACGAAGTACCTCTTGATGAAATTGATGCTTATATGGACAGAATCAGCAAGCAAAGCGGAAATTGCTTCCATTATCTCCTGATACATGAGCAGTACTTCTATGAGCATTACTCAGCTTATGAGAAAGATTACAAAGAGCGCATTTTCGCAACGGTAGATTGGTGCCACCGAAACGGATACAGTCCTGCAACTATAACCTCAGTGGCATTTGAAGAACGGCTTTAAAATCCTTCATTCCCAATTGGAGAGGCTGATTTCCCGATAAAATTCATAAAAAAAGGCTCCGCAAATACAGTCTCAGTGTACTTGCGGAGCCTTTTTCAAATTATAGTTGCGCGCTCTTTGACATTTAAATTCTATCAAAGGTTATTGTAAATTTGTTTGTATACTCCTGTGAAGGTTCGATATATTTTTGGGAGCCGTCGGCAATAGCATTTTTACGTCCGTCAAGAGTACACGATGCCGCCTCAAGTCCGAGAACATAATCACCCTCGCCGAACATCTTCCATTCTACGATACGGTCAAGCAATCCGTCAGATTCAAAAGCAATGCGCATACTCGATGATATCGCGGGATTATCCACGCCATATCGATTTTCGTGCAGCTTGTGATAATAACAAACCTCCTCATATCCTTTTTTCGGAGGAGTTATTTTATCCCACTCATCTATGCACTGAAGAGCAAGCTCTCCTCTCGCTTCAATCTCTTTTGACGGAATCACTATCGAAGCTTTTTCCGAAACCAACGGATACCCGATATTCATGTGATACAAAATCGAAACGGGAACCTTTTCAAAGCCCTCATTTACGATAACATCTGTAAAAGTAATTTTGTCCTCACCGTAACTGAATCTGTACTCGCGGTACATCGTCAGCCTGCATCCGAATATAACACATTCGCGAGCCTTGCCGCTGACTATGGCGCTGAGACCGTCGCGTGCTATTTCAACTCGCAGATTTTCACACGGAGTATTTGAAATTCTGCCGTGCAATGTAAGGTCGGGAGTTCCGTCAACGCCGCCGATATTTTGGAGTCCGCACGTTGTCAAAAATCCGCCCGGGTACGAACGAAGCCATCCGGCGCCCTCCGGAATATAGTATGCTGGATTCACAATTCCGCTCGGAGTTATGTACGCCATACTGTTTCCGTTGAATCTGACATCTGCAATGTCAAGGCAACGGTCGGGAAGCAATGTAAACGAAAGCCCCGCTCCGTTCCATACCGTAATCGCCTTAGTTCCGTTCGCTCTTCCGTCGGTCATTGTATATTGTCTGACCTCAAAAATCTGATTTCTGTTGCCAGCATACTTTAATAGATCGTTGTTCATTTTTAGTCCTTTCTGCTCAAATCCGCCATTGATTTTTTGAAATTAATATATCCACTTTGATTATATAATATTTCAAGCATTACGTCAAGAATTTTTCAAATTTAAAATACCAAATCAATGCAAAATCCGCATATAAATCTCAAAGAACGTGAATGAAGTCATTGACTTCATTCACGTTCTCAATTTCAGACTGCCTTACAGCAGCTAAAATTCATTTGCGTTTTCATTATTTTTCTTCGACATCTTTCTTTGAACGAGCATATATATCAACCAACTCTTCGTCGCTCATTGTGGTGTTTCTTCCGTCATTGTACTGCTCGTCTATAAGCTCTTTCATTCGGAGCACAACAGGGGAGCGCTTATCCACATTTGAAGAATCCGCATCGGGAGAGCGGTGCTTTACCCAATGAGCAATGCCCGCAAGTCCGCTATGCGAATCGATAGCTACCTGAGCCGGACGTCCGAGAAGTGCTTCGGTATTGAAAATATTGTAAATTTCCTCATCCTTCATCAAGCCGTCTGCATGGATTCCCGCTTTTGTAACATTGAAATCACGTCCAACAAACGGAGTGCGCGGAGGAATATCGTAATGCATTTCCTTTTCGAAATATTCGGCAATTTCAGTAATAACAGTAGTATCCATTCCGTCGGTAGTTCCGCGAAGTGATGCATATTCCATCACCATAGCCTCAAGAGGAGTGTTTCCGCATCTCTCACCGATTCCGAGAAGCGCACAGTTGACGGAAGAGCATCCGTAAAGCCATGCAGTTGCGCTGTTACTTACAGACTTATAAAAATCGTTATGACCGTGCCATTCAAGCATTTCCGACGGTATTCCCGCGTAGTGAGTGAGACCGTATATTATTCCGGGAACAGAGCGCGGAAGTGCTGCACCAGGATACGAAACACCATACCCCATTGTATCGCAGGCACGAATCTTCACGGGAATATTGTATTCTCGCGCCAAAGCGACGAGGGCCTCCGCAAACGGAACAACAAAACCGTAAAAATCGGCACGGGTTATATCTTCAAAGTGACACCTCGGTGATATTCCCATATCAAGAACCTCTTTCACCACTCCGAGGTATTTGTCCATAGCAGAACATCTCGTAAGTCCCATTTTATTGTAAATGTGGTAGTCCGAGCATGATACGAGGATTCCGGTTTCGCGTATTCCGAGCGACTTAACAAGCTCAAAATCCTTTGATGCCGCGCGAATCCATGTGGTAATTTCAGGAAATTCATATCCAAGCTCACGACAACGCATGAGTGCTTCCCTGTCCTTTTCGGAATACACAAAGAACTCGGACTGACGAATCAACCCTTTCGGTCCGCCAAGTCTGTGCATCATTTTATAAAGGTCTACAATTTGATTTACGGTAAAAGGCTGAGCCGCCTGTTGTCCGTCGCGAAAGGTCGTGTCGGTAATCCAAATATTCTCCGGCATGTTTACAGGAACAAAACGGTGGTTAAACGATACCTTAGGAACAGATTTATAATCGAAAAGGCGGCGGTATAAGTTGGGATTGTCCCTTTCCTGAAGCGAATAACGGTATGCGGACTGTTCAATAAGATGCGTGGATTCGGAATATTCCACACGTGTGTCATGCTCACGTATCTCTGTGTTCATACCGGAATTGCTTATAATAATTTTATCATTTTGCATATTTCATTACCTTTTCTTTCATTATCAGGGATTATTATTGAATTATGGATTGTATTATAGCATATTATCTGAAAGTTGTCAATATGTTTTATGCAAAAATGCGTTTGTGCTTTTTGTTATTTTATCATTTTTCGGTAAATTCCCGATTGAACCGCACCTTGTAAAGCAAAACTCTTCCCGCATTAAATATTATCAAGTTCTGTTAATTACACCGAACACTTTGTTAATTTTCTTCTCCGCTATTGATATCTTGGGCGATTTGTTATATAATTATGGTGGAAAATATGTTCGAATAATCAGATAAAATAACCTTATGATGAAAGGATCCTACATAAATGGCAGCTAAAGGGACAACAAGAAAGACTGTCGTTGAATCAGTCGACAGAACTCCGGAAGAAAAAAAGAAGGCTCTCGATACGGCAATAAGCCAAATCGAAAAAAACTTCGGCAAAGGAACAATCATAAAAATGGGTGCAACTCAAAAAATGAATGTTTCCTCAGTATCAACAGGTTCTATCACGCTCGACCTCGCACTCGGAATCGGAGGACTTCCAAAAGGTCGTATTATTGAGGTATATGGTCCGGAATCTTCAGGTAAAACAACCCTCACGCTTCACGCAATCGCAGAGGTTCAAAAAGCAGGCGGTGAAGCGGCGTTCATAGATGCGGAGCATGCACTTGACCCCGTATACGCAAAAAATTTGGGTGTCGATATAGACAATCTTCTCGTTTCCCAGCCCGACTCAGGCGAACAGGCACTTGAAATCTGCGATGCACTTGTCCGTTCGGGTGCTATCGATATTGTAGTTATCGACTCGGTAGCCGCACTTGTTCCTCAACAGGAAATCGACGGTGACATGGGAGCATCACACGTCGGGCTTCAGGCTCGTCTTATGTCACAAGCGCTAAGAAAGCTTTCCGGAACAATCTCGAAAACCAACTGTATGGTCATCTTCATAAATCAGCTCCGTGAAAAAGTAGGAGTAGTATACGGTAATCCCGAAACAACCCCCGGTGGTCGTGCGCTCAAATTCTATTCATCCGTAAGAATCGAAATCAGAAAAGCCGAAAGCATAAAAAACGGTACAGAGGTAATCGGAAACCGCGTGAAATGCAAAGTTGTAAAAAACAAGGTTGCGCCGCCCTTCAAAACAGCTGAGTTTGATATACTATACGGAACCGGCATATCCAAACCCGGAGAGATAATCGACATCGGATGTGAGCTTGGAATCCTTGAAAAAAGCGGAGCATGGTTCTCATACGAAGGCTCTCGTCTCGGTCAGGGGCGCGACAACGCGAGAGCGGCAATAATAAACGACCCGGCACTTGAAGCCGAAATCGAAGAGAAAATAAAAGATAAATGGAAAGCTCCGGATATGGAGCACGACACCTCCGATGTTCTTGACGAACTTGACGGAGATGATGACGAGCTTGATATACGTCTTCTTGAGCTCGGCGACGACGAATAAAAAATTCACATCAATAAATCCCGTAATCACAAAAAGTTCCTCGAAAGGAAATGCGAACTATCCGCACGCCGACACAAATGACAGTAACTCGCATAGCTTATCAAGATTGGAGAAATATCGAACATTGCGATATTGAACTCAGTAACGGAATAAACGTTCTGTGGGGAATGAATGCCCAGGGAAAATCAAACATACTTGAGGGAATCTACTATTTTGCACGCGGGCGTTCATTCCGCGGAGCAAAGGAAAAGGAGCTTGTCAGATTCGGATGTGATTTCGCAAAAGCCGCCATTGACTTTCGCCGTGACGACTATCGTAACGACATCCGCCTTGAAGCCACATTGCCGCTCATCGGCAAGAAAAAGCTCACTCGCAACGGAGCTCCGCTCTCATCATCCGCCGAGATGATAGGTTCGTTCTGTGCTGTCCTATTTTGCCCCTCAAACCTGTCAATTGTAACGGGCGGACCGTCGGAACGTCGAAGCTTCCTCGATATAGCACTTTCGCAGCTTTCGGGCGCATACCTTTCCTACTTAAAAAAATACACGAAATACCTCGCTGAGCGGAATGCTCTGCTCAAACGCGCCGCAGACGGTGAAAACGTGTCTCAAAACGAATGGGAGGTTTTCGCCGCCGGGCTTGCGGAGAACGGAGCATGGATTTCCGCATACAGGCACGACTATTCCTTACTGCTTGCCGAAGCTGTATCAAAATATTTTGCGGGTATGACAAACGGTGTTGAAGTTCCAAGCATACGGTACACCTCACACGCATCGAACAATGAGGCAATACGACCGCTTTCACGCCCATCATCCGCATCTCCCGACTCATCAGTCCTTTTCGAACGCCTGACATCTAACATACACCGTGAAATTGCCGCAGGCTCTACCCTGTGGGGAATACACAAGGATGATATTGAGCTCAGCCTGAACGACAAAGAAACTAAGCTGTACGGCTCGCAAGGTCAGCAAAGATGCACCGTACTGTCGCTGAAGCTTGCCGAAGCAGAAATCGCAAAAAACATCCGCGGCGAGTACCCCGTCATCCTCCTTGACGATGTTTTCTCCGAGCTTGACGAAAACCGCCGTCGGTATATTCTCAGCTCACTCGGAAATGAAGAAGATAAACGACAAATAATTATAACATCGTGCGAGCCTGATGTAATTCCAAACTCTGCTTCATCTTCAAAAGTTATTTTCAAGCACGTATCAAATGGAATGATAGACGAAAACCGTACATCTTGCCAAACTCCCGAAACAAATGAAAACGACGGGGAGTGTGGAGGCAGGTTATGTTTATAAAATCCGTCGCCGATCGCACCGAAACAAGCGGACTCGTGTACGTAACGCTCGGAACCGAATGCGATAAAAATGCTT
>JAZODB010000230.1:0-3560 GCA_045596785.1 Eubacteriales bacterium | reverse complement strand
GCGGAGCTTGAAAAAAAGCTGCGCGAAAACACCTTCACGCTCTCGGATTATCTTGAACAGTTCAAGCAAATAAAGAACATGGGAAACCTCGAACAGCTTGTGGGAATGATTCCCGGAATGAAACCGGGTGCTCTCAAGGATGCAAAAATCGACGAGAAAGCAATGGGTCGAACAGAGGCAATAATACTCTCGATGACGGTATATGAGCGTGAACATCCAGCTGTTATAAACGGCTCACGACGCAAAAGAATTGCTGCCGGCAGCGGTACTACGGTAGAAGAAGTAAACCGTCTCCTGCGCCAATACGAGCAGATGAACAAAATGATAAAACAGTTTTCCGGTCAAATGAACGGAAAACGAGGCAAAAAGATGAAAATTCCGTTTAAATTTTAAAAAACGGATTTTTATATAAATTAAAACAAACATATTTTGGAGGAAAAAATGGCTGTTAAAATCAGACTCAGAAGAATGGGCGCGAAGAAAGCCCCCGACTACCGCATTATCGTAGCGGATTCAAGATCTCCCCGCGATGGAAAATTTATTGAAGAGGTTGGCTACTACAATCCCATGACCAATCCCGCTGACATCAAACTCGAAGAAGAAAAGGTTCAGAAGTGGCTTGAAAACGGCGCTCAGCCAACCGAAACCGTCAAATCAATCCTTACAAAGAGCGGTATTATTAAATAATTATGGATAACACAAGCAGCGCAAGCTATAAGGACATCGACTTAAAACAGGTTATTGCGGACATGGCACGCGCTATTGTTGACGACCCGGAATCGGTAAGTGTTACTGAGGAAGAGAACGACTCAGGGACTGTTTTGACTCTCAAGGTAGCAGAAGCGGATATGGGCATGATTATCGGCAAGCGCGGTAAAATTGCCCGCGCTCTCCGTACCGTCGCAAAAGCAGCGGCAAAAATGACCGACAAAAAAATTACAGTCGAAATAAGGTAGAAAATCCTATTTGCCAAAGACTCGGCGAATAGCATAATTAAACAAAACAAGACGGAATGCGGCAAAATTGCATCTTTCCGTCTTGTTTTGTTTATGAATCCTCAATTGTTTTTCTTGAATTTGGAATAAGGAATTGCTGCGGCAAATATTGCAATCGTACCGACGAGAATCAAAATAAGCATTGTCGGCGTAAGAGTTCTCACGCACTGATTTACCAAATCTCTTGTTAAAACTGCCGGAATAATCATCAGAAACCCGCTTATCACAAAAAGCTTCAGGGTGGAAATATTTGTCTCCGACGATTGAACACCCGACTTATCGTTATCGGCTGCCCTGTGATATCATACACTTTTTTCCTGCCGCTAATTATACAACATCCGCGACAAAGAAGTCAATACATTTTTGAGAATTACGGATATTATCGGATTCATTTTGTTTTTGAACTGTTTTGTGGTATAAAATCAGCTTGT
Source organism: Eubacteriales bacterium (assembly GCA_045596785.1). Lineage (GTDB taxonomy): Bacteria > Bacillota > Clostridia > Oscillospirales > CAG-272 > UMGS1696. The sequence goes on along the minus strand of JAZODB010000230.1, from coordinate 2,134 downwards.
GAGGTACACTATATACTTGAAATATTTTTTCGGAGGCTGAAAATGACCGATATCAAAAAAATAGGCGTAGTTGGATGCGGATTTGTAGGCTCAACAATAGCCTACACTATAATGGAAAGCGAAATGTTCAACGAAATGGTTCTTGTTGATGTAAATGAAGCGAAAGCGCGCGGCGAGGCGTTGGACCTCGCGCACTGTCTTCCGTTCCTATCTCCAATGCAGATTTATCAAAGCACTTACAGCGGACTTGCCGATGCCGCTATTGTTGTGATTGCCGCCGGGGTCAATCAAAAAGAAGGAGAAACCCGACTCGATTTACTCACAAAAAACGTAAAAATATTCCGTGAAATAGTGTCGCGTATAACCGAAGTAAACCGTGAATGTATAATCCTCGTTGTAACCAATCCCGTAGATATTTTAACGTATGTGACACTTAAGCTGTCGGGCTTTGATTCCTCCCGTGTTATCGGAAGTGGAACTGTCCTCGACACCGCACGCTTGAAGTACCTCGTCGGAAACAGACTCAGAGTTGACTCGCGAAATGTACATTCTTTCATAATAGGCGAGCACGGTGACAGTGAGCTTGCAGTATGGTCAAGTGCCAATGTTTCCGGTATTGATCTCAGAGAATATTGCGATATTTGCGAGGGATGCGGAGGTATTTCCGAATTATACGGATTATTTGATTACGTTAAAAACAGCGCGTACGACATTATAAGGGATAAAGGGGCGACATATTATGCAATTGCACAGTCCGCAAAGAAAATAATCAAATCAATCGTGAGTGACGAGGACTCAATCCTTCCCGTATCAACTCTTGTGACCGGTCATTACGGACTTGACGATATATGTCTCAGCGTGCCCGCCGTAATCGGCAGAAACGGTGTAAAGCAGGTACTTGACATCCCTCTCAATGCAGACGAGCAGAGACGGCTTAACATGTCAGCCGAAACAATATCCGAGAACATCGAAAAACTCGGAATCAGAAACTCTCTTAAGGTATAATAAACGCCTCCGATTCTTAAGAATCGGAGGCGTTTTATTATACCTCTTTTGCTTTCTCTATTATTATCAGATTTGCCGGAACAATTCCCGACTGCTCATAAACAATCTCGGATATCTGTGCAATATCTCCGGGCAAAAGTCCGGTTGATTCAACTATGACATTGCACTTATCATCGTTTATCACCGCTACGCATTGTGCAAACCCCTTTGACAGAATAAGCGTTTCGATGTTAGCCTCCATCTCAATTTCAAGAGCCAACTTACTCATATCTTCAAAAGCCGCTTGTTTAGCCTCTTCAAGGGCTGATGTGCTTTCTGCCACGGACATCAAAACCTCTCTTGCCTCATCGCGCGCCTGTTTGCGCTGAAGCGTAACAGAAGCAAAATAATCCTTTACATCATCGGGATTCAAGGTTTGTTCAGAGCCATTCTGAGAAAGGTCAACAGCAAGGTTCTCTAAAGGCTTATCGTTATTATTGTGCAGAATGAAGTTCAGTGCCACAACGCATCCGAGAACAATAACAGCACATGCCGCAATAAGAGTTTTCATACCTGCCTTTTTACACAGCAGTTTTAATTTGGGAAGGAAATCAGACATTTTCATTGGGTATACCTCCAATTTGATTTACAGTATATGATATGCTCGCGATTTTGTTCATATGTCATCCGCCGGCAACTTTAATTTTGTTGTACGGAAGGTCAAGTGCCGCCGCAAGAAGCTCGGTTACGATTTCCTTAATGCGGGGGAGTTCACCTCCCGTACATACCACAGCTATTCCGCGGACCTTAGGATAAATTTCACACAGCTTAACAGCCTCCTCTCCGTCACCTCCTGAGAGAATAAGAAAATCAGATGCCCCATCTTCCTGATACACATATTCGCTTGAACAATCAAGGGTAAGAAACACAGAAGCTTCCGCCACTCCGTCAATGCTCATGCATAGCGCTCTTATGCGTTCTTCGAGGTATTCAGTATAAAAACCCACATCCGTATACTCTTCCGTCTGTTTTTCTCTGTTTCCCGCAAAGCTGCTTACAAGTATAAGTGCTATTCCCGCAACCGCAAGTGCCAAAGACGTAATTTTCCGTCTATCTTTCAGAAAGCCGATTTTTGTTTTTTTATTTTTCT
>JAZODB010000229.1:0-4350 GCA_045596785.1 Eubacteriales bacterium | reverse complement strand
TTATATTTTTGTTTTTTTTTCAATATAATCAAAATTCCCGATTTCATCTTAAATCTTTTCAATGCCGATAATGACAGCGATGTTTCCGAGAAATATGAATACGAGATTATAGATGACATAAAAGAAAACAATATGACTGACATAATATACGAAACCCATAATGAATCGGCATACAAAGTACTGTCTTCACTTGAGGAAAGCGAATCATACACAAGAAAAGTGCGGATGTTTTTTTCCTACGGAGAAGATACGAGTGTAACGAGAGCTAATATTACGAAAAACGGGGATTGTTTCAGAGTAGAAACAGATTCGCGGACTGTTATATATGATGGTGAAATATTATACATTAAAGAGCCGACATATTCTCTTACAGAGAGAGGCAGCTTCAATATTTGGAATGAAGTCGGCACAACCCCATTGTCGTATATAAAGGAAAATGCAAACAAAGCTTCTGTGAGCTACAAAACTTCCGTTAATCCTAAAATAATTACAGCTGTTATAAGAAATGAAGAACAAAAGATGTACAGCGAATATGAAATATCTATTGAAACAGGCATTGTTATTACGGAAAAGTCATATTTTAATAATTTACTGTACCGTGTGGTTATGACCGATACGATTGATACTTTCAAAAATTTCGATGATGAAGAAAATCTTTTTGTGATACCGGAAATCTAAGTACTTGGAGGAACATATGAATAAAAATGAGAAAAAACACCTTGGTGCTCTTGATGTATTTATAATAATTTTGCTCGTTGCTTGTTTGGTGAGTGTGGGTATAAGAATTTTTTCAACAATGAATTCCGATACAGGCAGTCATGCTCAGCTTGATAATTACATTGTATCATTCAAGATTTTAAATATTAAAGATTCATCGGCAAAAAATTATTTTGAAAAGGGAACAAAATTTTATTTGAAGGACTCAGAAGAATTTTTCGGCACATTGCGTGAGGGCGTAACCATAAAAGATGCGGAATCGTATTATCAGATGCATGACGGAACGGTTGTCCTTTCAACAAACAATGCAAACGGAGATTTATACCGTGTTGATGTAGAAGCGTCGTTGGATGTGCAGGGGATGACTGATGCAAACGGAGTATTTTTGCTTGACGGAAATAAGTATCTTGCACCAAATAAGGAAGTACTGATTTACAGTAAATACCTCTCTGTAAATGTAAAAATAATGGATATAAAGAAAGCTCAGTAAAATAAAAAAACGTGCGGTGATTTCTCTTAATGAGTGAACATCGCACGTTTTTCGGTTTAGTTTTGAACAGCATAAAGTGTTAAATCCCAGAGCGGCACACATGGGATGCGTCTCAAGTAAAGCTTGTGGTCCGGAAGAAGAGCGTGAAGCTTGAGAGGAATCTCAAACAAATCGTCTGTTCTGTGATATAAAGATATCTCGATGTTTGGTTTACATTGCGATATTGTTTTAATGGCACCGTTAAGCGCACTCATTTCCGCCCCTTCAATGTCAAGCTTTATATAGTCTGCGGTTTCATTTTTGACGATTGAATCTATCGTTAAAGCTTGTACTTCGGCTTCTTTGGCTCGCCTGTTTTTTCCTGCTTTACCGGAGCCGCGACTGGAGGATGAGATGTATTTAACAGTGCACTCGCTGTCCCAAACGGCGGCATTAATAGTTTCAACTTTAACCCGATGTTCGGAATCGGCATATAAATTAAGCTTTGCGAATGTTTTCGGGTCGGCTTCCACCGCTATTATTTTTTTTACATTCAATACATCTGCAAAAGTTTTTGTACTGTCACCCGTAAAAGCTCCGGCATCAATCAACAATTCGAATTCTTTTTGCCCGAATATTTCTTTAAGAGTAGTTCTGTGCTCGCTTACGTCTGTCAGAAATTGCAATTTTCCGGTTAGTCTGAAATTGACTGCATCATCGAATATTTTTTTTGATCTATCATCTTCAAGTAATGCACGTGTTTCATCCAATATATTGCTATGCTTAAGATAATAATTCATATCAAAAAGCTCGCCGCCGTAAAGCGGAACATCGGGAATTATCAACTCGTGACGCTTGTCAAGTTCGCAGATAAAATTGTAAACGCTTGGCAGAGTTGTACCGAAAGCGAGCAATACGGTTATATCATTACCATATTCGGTTATTATTTCGGAATAGGGGCGAACTTTCATTGAGTGAAAATACCTGTCGCGCACATACTCATCCGATGCAAAAATACCGCTTATTTTTATTCCGTATTTTTCGGTGTTCTCAATGATTTTGTCGGCGCCGTTTCCGGTTCCGTATAGGAAAATAGGCCTATCATTTTTTGTGAGCTTGTCCCACAGTGAATATTTTTCAGCCATTGTCATTCCTCAATTCCCAAAAAACGGACTGCGTTATTCCAAAGTATATTTTCTCGTTGGTCATCTGTCAGCTTAAGCTTGAAAAACCTGTCAAGCTCGTCTCTTGTATTGACAACGGGATAATCCGTTCCGAACATGACATTCTCGCTTCCGAGCTTTCCTATTACTTCGGATGCAGTATCTGATGGCATTGCCCACAGCGCACTTGATGTGTCGTACATTATTCTTTCGTGACCTGCAAGCAGAGAGACCGATTCATTCCATGCTTTATATCCACCGAGATGAGCCGCGACTGCTGTGAGTTTCGGGAACATTTTCATTACGTGCATCAGTTTTGATGCTTCGGAATATCTGTATTTAGGCCTGTCATCTCCCATATGAAGATAGACGGGGAGACCTTTTGCTTCAAGTATTTCATACAACGGTAAGAGCCGTGTATCATCGATGTCTACTTGCTGAATGTCCGGGTGAAGCTTTACTCCGCGGAGTCCGAGCGAAACCGAGCGAGCGATTTCTTCCTCAAAATTTGAATAATCTTGATGCATTCCGGCGAAACCCACAGTTTTGAAACCGCGAGAACGTGAAAACTCTGCGAGCTGAGCAATTGAAGAGTTTACTTTTTCGACCTGGTGGGCATTTGTGGCAACAGAAAACAGAAGATATCCGCCTACATGATTTTCTTTTGCTTGTGATTCAAGGTCGGCGTAGGTTCCTTTTCCCATGACGGTAAAGTTGTAGAACTTGGCAAGGTTTTCGCATGCTTTTTCGGCTATAAGCTCAGGATATGTGTGAGTGTGAATATCAAAAACTTTAAACATATTTTTATCCTTGATTTTAAAGTGATAATGTGGTAAAATACTATCAGATAAGTAAATAAGCCACAAATTATTAAGGAGAGAGAAAATGGATTGCTTGTTTTGTAAAATAATCGCGGGAGAGATTCCTTCCGCAAAGGTTTATGAGGACGAAAATGTTTATGCTTTCAAGGATATAAATCCGGAGGCTCCGTGTCATGTGCTTGTGATTCCCAAAAAGCATATTTCATCCGCAGATGAAATTAACGAAGATAACAGTATATATGTTGCAAGAATTTTTGAAAAAATTCCGCAAATCGCACGGCTCGGCGGTGCTGAAAACGGATATCGCGTAATAACTAACTGTGGTCATGATGGAGGACAATCTGTTCATCATTTGCATTTCCATGTAATAGGCGGCACTGAACTCCCACTTCATGTTTTTCCTGAAAAATGATTAAAAGAGGCTCTGAGGAGCCTCCTTTTTATTCTGCTTTATTCAACAAATTCACTATATATGGCTTTCATTGATTTTTCAAAATCATTTTCATCGACACCTACTATGATGTTAAATTCGGATGAGCCCTGGTCTATCATTCGTATATTTACTCCGGCTTCCGCAAGTGCTTTGAATACACGTACCGCAGTTCCTTTTGACTTAACCATGCCTCGTCCGACAACAGCAATAAGTGAAAGACCGTCTTCGACTGAAATAGCATCAGGCTCAACAGAATTGCATATTCTGTTTATAATGCGTTCCTTGCAGCCGGCTATTTCCGAACAACTCAAAATAACACTCATTGTGTCAATTCCGGAGGGAAGATGTTCAAATGAAACTCCTTCATGCTCGATTGCCTCAAGTACTTTTCTTCCGAAGCCCTTTTCTGTGTTCATCATTGCTTTTTCAATTGTGATTACACAGAATCCTTTTTTTCCGGCAATTCCGGTTATGACATTTTTAGTGTCGTAAACATCGGTATGGGATACAATCATAGTTCCTATGTCTTCGGGAGCATTTGTATTCCTTATATTTATCGGAATACCGGCAAAACGAACAGGGAATATGGCATCTTCATGCAGGACAGTGGCACCCATATAAGAAAGCTCGCGAAGCTCTCGGTATGTTATATAACTTATACCCTTAGGGTTTTCCACAATTCGCGGATCAGCCATGAGAAAGCCGCTCACATCAGTCCAGTTTTCATAAAGGTCTGCAAATATTGCC
>JAZODB010000228.1:0-3858 GCA_045596785.1 Eubacteriales bacterium | reverse complement strand
AGCGCCGCCTGCATACCGTTTTTAAAGGCGAGATATGCCGCCGCCGCGGCAACCGCCGTCTTACCCGAGCCGACATCTCCCTGCACGATGCGATTCATCGGCTTTTCGCTTCCGAGATCCTTTGCGATCTCTTCCGTGACACGAAGCTGAGCACCCGTCATCTCAAAAGGAAGAGACGCGAGATACGGAGAAAAATCAACATCCGAAAAAGCTATTCCGATTTCGTTCTCGCGGCGATCGCGCAGATGCATAAGTCCGAGCGTAAGAATGAAAAGCTCCTCGAAAATGAGGCGCTTCTTTGCGATTTCAAGCTCCTCCTCGCTCGTCGGAAAATGTATTTCACGATAAGAATATCCGACGTGTGCGAGCTTATGCCTTCTCCTTATCTCCTCCGGGATCACCTCAGGGATATGCTGAGAAAACACAGACAGAGCCGAGCGGAGGCTTTGGCGCACCATATCGGCGCCGAGTCCCGCCGTCAGCCCATATATCGGAAGGATGGCTCCGGTCTTATCTCCGGAGCTATCCTCCCGCTCAAACGTCGGATTCGTCATTGTAAGCTTTCCCGCGCGGTCTTCAACACGCCCGAAGAAGATATATCTCTCCCCTGCGGAAAGCCCGTCTACACTGTATTTCTGATTGAAGAAAACTATGTTTATTCCGCCTGTTTCGTCCACTGCACGAAACTCGGAAACCGTGAAGCCACGCCTGATTTCGCGGGTCTTGATGCGACCGGAAACAAACGCATTGACACACACCTTATCACCCGCCGCAACATCCGAGATATTTCGCACATCACGTCGGTCCTCATAGTCTCTCGGGAAATAGTTGAGAAGGTCGCAAACCGTCTCAACTCCGAGCTTTCGGAAAGCCTCAGCGCGCTTTTCGCCGACTCCCTTGAGATATCTAATTCCGGTGTTCAAATCAGGCTTCATCATATGAATTTACTCCGCGGAAATCAAATAATAGTATACCGGCTGACCGCCGTTGAGAAGCATAACCTCGGCATCGCTTGCCTTATCCTTGCAGATATTCTCGACAACCGCCGCATCACTTTCGCCGACGCCTTCGCCGTAGTATACCGTTATGAAGCTTCTGTCCTCAACTCCCATATCGGAGATGAGCTTATCCGCAACCTCACGGAGATCCTTGCCGGAGGCGGAAAGCTTGCCTTCATTGAGCGCGAGATATTCGCCCTCCTTGATGGAATAGCCGTCAAACTCGCTGTCACGCGCGGCATAAGTAATCGAGCCGGTTGAGACATTCTTTGCCGCATCCATCATAGCTTCGATATTCTGCTCGACATTGGCTTCAGGATCAAACGCGAGCATTGCGGAAATTCCCTGCGGGACAGTCTTCGTCTCGAGGACGACGACTTTCTTTTCCGTGAGCTCAATCGTCTGCTGAGCCGCCATGATTATGTTCTTGTTGTTCGGAAGAACGAATACGATTTCGGACGGAGTAGAGTTGATCGCATCGAGGATATCATCCGTCGAAGGATTCATCGTCTGCCCGCCTTCAATGAGTGTGTTTGCGCCGAGATCGCGGAAGACGCTCATAATTCCCTCGCCCGCTCCGACTGCCGCAAAGCCATATTTCGTCTCCGCGGGGGCAATTTCTGCCTTTGCGGGAGCTGCCGCTTCGCCTGCAACCTTTTCCTCGTGCTGATAGCGCATATTATCTATCTTTATGTTTGTGAGCTCGCCATAAGTAAGCGCACGTCCGATCGCGCGGTCGGGCTCGTTCGTGTGAACATGGACCTTGATGATATCATCATCGTCAACAACAACGACGCAATCGCCGATTGTTTCAAGGAATGCGCGGAGATTTGCCGGAGAGAGCTTTTTCCCCTCGCGGCTTAAGTTTATGATGAACTCTGTGCAATACGCAAATGTTATCTCCTCATCGACTTCGCCGAAGGATGCGCCCGAAGCCGTTGCAATCTCCTCTCCCGACAGGAGCTCGACATCGTTTCCGCAAAGCGATGAATACATCGCCTCGAGAACAAGAAGCCAGCCTGCGCCGCCTGCATCGACAACGCCTGCCTTTTTGAGGACGGGATTCTGCTCCATAGTCGCATCGAGGGCAACCTTTGCGCTCTCGATCGCCGCGGAAAAGACCGCCTCGGTATCCTCCGTCGTCTCCGCTGCAGCAAGAGCCGCCTCAGCAGCCTTGCGCGAGACCGTGAGAATAGTTCCCTCCGCGGGCTTCATAACCGCACGATATGCCGCCTCAACGCCCGAATTGAGTGCTTTTGCAAGAGTCTTCGCATCGAGCTCACCTGCTCCTGCGCAAGCCTTTGAAAAGCCTCTGAAAAGGAGCGAGAGAATGACCCCGGAATTTCCTCTTGCGCCGCGAAGAAGCGCAGATGCCGCCGCGTTTGCCGCCGCGGACACAGTCTCAAATTCTTCCGCCGAAAGAGCCGTCGCCGCCGCACGGGCGGTGAGAGACATATTCGTCCCCGTATCGCCATCCGGCACGGGGAAGACATTGAGCTCATTGAGCTTCTGTTTGTTGTTATCAATAGCCGCGGAAGCGGATATTACCATGCGCTTATACTGCGCGGCGTTAATCATTTCTTTCAAATCAGCTACCTCCGTTATTCAGCCATAATGGAATCGACCTTGACGTTGACGCATCCGACGTCGACTCTCGTCAGGCGCTCGACATTATAGCGCACCTCGGAAATGATCGAATCGCAGACCGTCTTTATATTGACGCCGTGCTCGACTATGATATGGACTTCGATATTGATTTTATCATCATCAAAAGAAACACTGACGCCTTTTGACATATTCTCGCGCTTGAGAAGGCTGACCAAGCCATCCTTGACATTCTTATCAGCCATACCGCGGACGCCGAAGCACTTCGTCGCCGCATCGCCTGCTATAACAGTGAAAACCTCGTTGGTTATCTCAACAGAACCTTTTTCATTTTTGAATATCATATACATAAACCTCCTTCAGATTTCAATACATGATTATAGATTATATATATTATACACCATTTTGCGCAATAACTCAATACAAATTTTTTCGTCGAAAAAATGCGTTCTCTGTTTATTTTTTCTCGCCTTTGTGATAATAGAACTTTTGTCAAGGGTAAATCTAATATTTTTTGAAATTTTTTAGAAAATCATATATTAAAATGGGACGACAGGGTTACTTAAACACAGTATTTTCGGGATTTTAGCTCGTATAATTCACAAGTTAATGGTTTTATATTCAGAAACCACAAAAGAGCTTCTATCGTTCCACTCATAAGTTAAGGGCATACCGCTTTTATCGGCGGTATGCCCTTGAAAAGTTTTTGTACTATTTACTTGTTAGCTTCGATAAATCTGTGCAGGATTGCTGCGATTTCTGCTCTTGTTGCATTATCTAACGGATTGAGTGTTGAGGTTGTTTTACCCCTCATCAAACCGCTGCCTACTGCGTACTGCATAGAAGCTATTGCGTACTCGGAAATACTGTCAAAATCGTCATAAGAGAGGATATTTGTGTTTTCTCCTACACTTACATCATAACCTTTGTACTGTGCGTATCTGTACATAATAGCTGCAATCTGCTCTCTTAAGATATCCTGTTCGGGTGCGTATTCAGTATCGGAATATCCTTTAATTATTCCGTTCTGCTGTCCCCACGCAACAGCCTCAGCATAATAAGCGTTTTCATCAACATCCGAAAAAGTCGCTTTTTCCGAAATTTCAGGTTCTCCTTCCGCACGGTAAAGAACCGTAATCATCATCGCTCTTGTAATATTGCCGTCAGGAGCAAATGTGGTTTCGGTTGTACCTTTAAAAATATCATTTTCAATCACATAGTCTGTATCAAAGTGATACCACTGTGTAATATCAAG
>JAZODB010000227.1:0-2516 GCA_045596785.1 Eubacteriales bacterium | reverse complement strand
AAGATTACACCAAACTGAAATCATAAAAAAAAGCGGATGGCGGGAATCGAACCCGTAACTCAAGCTTGGGAAGCTGGCGTTTTACCACTAAACTACATCCGCAGTAACGTGTACATTATACCAAGTTACAGAGCAAATGTCAAGGGCTTTACAAAAAGATCCCTTTTACTCTTTGTGCTGACGAAAAAATCTTCGTCGATTTCACCAAGGAGCATTTTTGGCTTTGTTCCTATACCTTGAATTATTCATAAAAATATTGTATCCTGTATACGAGAAAACCGTTCGATAAAACTGAATTTCATGGAACTATTCGCCACATTCATGTGTCTAAAAATATGAAAACACACAAAGGAGGTAGAGGTGTATGAAAAAAATTATTGTATTGATCTCCATCTTGTCGCTCATCGTATTGCTTGTAGGATGTAATAGTATCAAACCGAGCACCGATGATACCTCCCCGACCTCACCCGAAACAAATGAGCCTGCGATTGAACAACCGAGTGATAGCAACTCCAATGAAACGGACTCCTCTACCGATAATGAAAACAACGATACCACTGAAGAAACAACTGCAGGTGCAGTCGATGCCGGAGATGAACTGTATTCGCCCTATTCATATTATGTGGACGGAGTAGTTCGGCGAAAAGGGACTTTCAGCGAGAATTACGGGAACTATATGAGCACTTTTGACGAAATGGAAGGCAAATGGGAATACAATCGTCCTGCCGTAATGTACCACCTTGTTCGTGAAATGAATCTTACACGAGAAGATTTAGAAGTGTATTATACGGCTTTAGGTTATGAGAACGTGCCCGAAAATATATACGAGGGACTTTTGGCAGAAACGCTTGAAGAATCAATGCAACTCTTAAAGACCGAGTATGCTTTTTACAACAACGGAAAACTTTACACAGTGTATGACGTTTATAAGTTGGATAACGAAAATGCACTTACCTTCAACATCGACGACGATATGTATGACTCTGTGTGGCAAAGTATCGCTGCGTACCTGAAAACTCCTACTGCTGTCGATGTTGGCGATGCTATGCGAGCGTATGTAAATCAAAAAGCAGATGCGACAAAATAAGATTTAGTACTCGTTGTCAAACTCCAATATGTCGAACAGATAAGGAGCAGAGGTCTAAGCCGCTGCTCCTGTTGTTACTGTATGATGTCGCAGGTGAAGCCGAGAGCTTCTATTTCGGATTTGATTTTTGATTCATTGAGCTTTTCGGAACATGTAATGACGCCGCGCCCGATTTTTAAGTCAATTTCTGCTTTCCCGCCGAGAGAAGCTATTGCTTTTTCAACCTTTGCGACGCAGTTCGCACAGTGAAGACCGCCTAACTTTACATTTACTTTTTTCTTTTTTGAAAAAAACATGAAGTACTCACCTCTTATTACCTTAAGATTTGAATGATTTGAGTCTTAGTGCATTTGATACAACACAAATGCTTGAAAGTGACATGGCTATCGCGGATATCATGGGTGTAAGTGCTATTCCGAATGTCGGAAAAAGAACTCCGGCAGCTATCGGTATACATATAATGTTGTATCCGAACGCCCATGCGAGATTTTGCGAAATATTGTGCATTACGGCATGGCTGAGACGTACCGCACGTGAAGCATCCGTAAGATCGCTTTTGACGAGAACTACCGATGCCGACTCTATTGCTATATCCGTTCCGTGAGCTACGGCTATTCCGCAGTCTGACATGGCAAGAGCCGGAGCATCGTTCACTCCGTCACCTATCATTACGGTGTATCTCCTCTGCGTGTCGCCATAGTATTCTCCGGTCATGATTTTTTTAATACATGCGGCTTTCTCATCCGGCTTTACTCCCGATATCACGTTGTTAATCCCGGCTTCCTCTGCAATGGCACGTGCTGTGGCTTCGCAGTCTCCTGTAAGCATTACAACGTCAAAGCCGGATTTTTTAAGCTGTTCAACAGCATCACGGCTTGATGGCTTTATTTGATCTGCAATTGCGATTATACATAATTCACATCTGTCAATTGTGAATATTATTGGAGTTTTTCCGTCAAGGGAAAATTTTTCCACAGACTTTTCGAAATTTGCGGATATTTCAATTCCGTTTTTTCTTGTAAATTCAAGATTTCCGCCGGTGATGACATGCCCTTCGATTATCCCTCTGACTCCACCGCCGAAGGTTTGCGAAAACTCAGCAGAATCCAATATTGGGACAGAGTTTTCTTTGCAATAATCGACGATAGCCGAACCTATCGGATGTTCGCTCATTTTTTCGACCGATGCCGCATAAGAGAGAGCTGTGTCAGCAGTGAATCCGCTTGAGAGCTGTATCTCCGAGACCCTCATTCTGCCCTCGGTTAATGTTCCCGTTTTATCAATAACGGCAACGGATGCTTTGTGAAGCACATCTATTGCATCGGCTGATTTTATCAGAATGCCGAGCGATGCCCCGCGTCCGATACCGCATATTACAGCTGTCGGAGTGGCAAGACCGAGTGCACACGGACAGCTTATCACGAGAACT
>JAZODB010000226.1:0-6282 GCA_045596785.1 Eubacteriales bacterium | reverse complement strand
TTTTGTGAACAGCGAGCAGACTCCCACCGTTTGTGCTCTCGGTGTTCGTGTTGATCACGACAATATGTGCTTTGCGGCGGGAGGATACCTCATACAGCTCATGCCCGGGTACAGTGAAGCAGACGTTGAGCGAATCGAAACAAATGTGAACATGATTAACTCAGTATCCAAAATGATAGCGGACGGCAGTGATGGTGACGAAATCATAGCACTGCTGTTTGACGGGATTGAATATGAAATGTTCGACGAATTTGACATCGGATACAAGTGCCCTTGTGAAAGGGAAAAGTATTTGCGTGCGCTTGTCGGACTTGGTGAAGATGATATGAATGAGCTTCGCAAGGATGGAATCCCTGTTGAGACAAGCTGTCGTTTCTGCGGCAAAAAGTATACCTTTGAGCTTGATGAAATAGAGGCGCTCAGGAGAGAGGCTGTAATGAAAAAGAGTGAATCTGATGATGCTGAAAACGAAACGCCGAGTATCTGATTTTTAATATAATTTACGTATTTAATGAAAGGGGATATCATATGATAAAGATTGAAAGATGTTCGGTAATGAACATTGAAAACGCTATCCGCGGCGCGAGAAACCCTTTAAACTCATGGGAAAGAATGGACAGCGAATACGATGACGACGGAAACTATATTTTAGGAGAAAATGACCTTTCTCTCGCCGAGCGGCTTGCAAAGGCGGGAAGCGACCATAGAAAATATCTTCGCATGATTTTCGTTTCGGTTGACGTTACGGCGCCGCTTTATTGGTGGAAGGAATACGACACATATAAGGTTGGCACGGTTGCAAACTCCTGCTCGACTATGCATAAGATTCATGCGAAGGAGTTTTCTCGCGATGATTTCAGCTGTGAACGTATGTCGGACTTTGCCCTTGAATCGCTTGACGGGACAATTGCCGCCCTTGAAAACAGGAGAAAAAAATTTATTGAAACAAAAGATGTTTCGTATTGGCATGACATGATACAGCTTCTCCCATCTTCATATAATCAAATGCGCACATGTACTTTGAATTATGAGAATCTTATAAATATATACTATGCGCGCAGAAATCACAAGCTGCCTGAGTGGCATGAATATTGTAAGTGGATACAGAGCTTGCCGTATTCAGAAAATCTGATTACAGGTATTCGGGATTAAGAGCGCTGTGTCCGAAAGGACCTATTTATGAAAGAGAGAATCAATATAAAAAAGAATGAACCGAGTGCTGAGCTGCGCGTGAAAAAGGGAAGGGATGCCGGTTTTGTCGGTATCATCGTTAATTTATTCCTTTTTGTCATAAAGCTTGTTGTGGGAATTATGTCAGGAGGAGTGTCTGTAATTGCTGATGCAATAAACAATCTTACCGATGCCGGCTCATCCATACTTGTTCTGCTCGGATATATTATATCTTCAAAGCCTGCTGACAAAGAACACCCATATGGTCACGCAAGAATGGAATATCTTTGCGGATTGTTTATTTCGATTATTGTAACTGTACTCGGAATTGAGCTTTTTATTTCCTCAATAAAAGCTGTTTTTGGTGGAGCTGATGCTGCGGAATACAGTAAAGTTTCCGTTGCAATTATGGCTTTTGCAATTGTCGTGAAGATTGCACTTGCTGTTTTTTATTTTCATGTCGGTAAGAAAATCGAATCGAAAACACTTCGCGCTTCTGCAATCGACAGCGTCGGCGATGTTTGTGCAACATCTGCGGTCATTCTCGGAATACTCCTGACTCCTGTTATCGGGCCTGCTTCCGACGGAATATTCGGTGCTGTCATTGCTGTTTACATATTTGTGATGGGCGTCAAGCTGATTGTCGATTCATCAAGCACACTTCTTGGGGTATCACCTGATGTAGAGCTTGTGAAGTCTATTGTTGCAAAGCTGAAAGGCTATGACGGAGTTCTTGGAATACATGACCTTGTTATTCATAACTACGGAGTTGATAATTATTTCGTTACGGTGCATGTTGAAATGGATGCTTCGATTGATGTTATGAAAAGTCATGACATGATTGATAATATCGAGGTTGATTTCAAGGAGCAGATGGGAATACATCTTGTTATACATTTTGACCCTGTCTCGGTAGACGATGAGAAAGTAAACATGCTTAAAAATGAAGTGCGTGGAATTATAGATGAAATTGCGTCTGAGTTTTCATCACCGATTTCATTGCATGATTTCCGTGTTGTATTTGGCCATACTCATGTTAATATTATTTTTGATATTGCTGTAACCCATGAGCTTCCGCTCACAAACAGTGAAACAGTCGAGATGATACGCGAAAATGTCAAAAAGAAACTCGGAAATGAGTACAATACCGTGATTACCGTAGACAGAGATTACACCACAACACGATATTGAAAAACTCGCATCAATTGGATAACACCAGTTGATGCGAGTTTTTTATTTTATGTGTTTTTATTGTATTGTGAAAATTTTGCTGTTATTTTTGCCATAACATTAATAAACCGTCTCCGCAACCGATATACGTAACTCTATTTGTCCGATGATACATGAATGATATGCAGTATTATGTGTCCGATATAAATTCATTTCTCCTCAGAATCATATATATTGAAGAGGACCAAAATTTATCTCATTACGAGACGTTCGGTTATGCGAAGCGATTCGTCGATTATTATTGATTTCTCCGAAAACGGTACTTTCTCTCCATTAATGAGTTGATATGTTTCGTGACCTTTTCCTGCAAACAGTACTATATCTCCCTGTGAAGCGATTCTTACAGCGAATCTGATGGCTTCCTCTCTATCGTATATCGTCGAATAAAGCTTGCTTTTATCAAAAAAACGGAGTATGTCGTCAATGATTGATTCGGGTGATTCATAGTCCGGATTGTCCGATGTTATAATTGAATAATCCGCATTTTGCGATGCCGCTTCGGCAAGCTCACGCCGTCTGCCGAATGTCCTTCCGCCAACAGCACCGAACACGCAAATCAAGCGTTTGGGCTTGTATTCACGCAGAACCCTCAGAGCATCGGTGAGGCTTAAACCATTGTGAGCATAATCTATAATGAAAGTGATGCCGTCAATTGCATCGACAATTTCAAATCTGCCATGTATTGATATTGTTCTCAGGGCTGCGGCGGATTTTTCCACGGAAATTCCGCAACATGAAACAGCGGAAATTGCGGCGAGAGCATTATATGCGCTGAATTCTCCGGGAGTGCGAAGATGCACATTGTTCTGCACATCATTATGCGCTGCGGTGAAATCAATGCCGAGTGAGGTTTCATCGCGGTAAGGTTCGATATGGCTTCCGCGGAAATCCGAGTTGGTTTCGATAGAATAACTTATAAGATTGGCTGTGCAGTCTTTTATAATGTAAGAATGATTTTTGTCATCGGCATTGTAAATTATATTTTTTGCACCGTAATCGGTAAATAGCTTCCTTTTAGCGTCACGATAGCTGTCGAAGGATGAATGTTCTCCGGGACCGACGTGGTCACATGAAAGATTTGTGAAAATTACGGTTTCGAATGTCAAACCTGCGGTGCGGTAATTATCGAGTGCCTGTGACGAAACCTCCATTACCGCATGAGTTATTCCTGATTTTTCCATAACTGAAAAATAATAATGAAGCTCGCGGCTTTCAGGCGTTGTATTTTTCGTTGTGTAGTTGTTATCGCCGATTATTACTCCGTTTGAGCCGATATATGCGCAGCGTATCCCGTTTAAACACAGTATTTCCTTAATCATGATAGCCGTGGTTGTCTTGCCCTTTGTTCCCGTTATTCCTATTAGTGTTAACTTGTCGGAGGGGTGGTTATAAAACGCTGCCGACATATATGCGAGAGCCTTTCGTGAGGACTCAACTTTTATTTGTACGGCATCCTTTGGAAGGTCAAGTATTTTTTCTACCACAAAATCGCGGCATCCTGCAAAATAAGCTTGTTCGGCGAAATCGTGACCGTCAACGCGCGCTCCGGGCATACAGAAGAACAGATTTTTTTCGGTTGCTTTTCTGGAGTTATATTCAAGTCTTTCTATCAATCGTGAATCGGCTATTCCGTGAATTTCGCATGGAACAGCACTGCATAGATTAGAGAGTGGGATTGGCATTTTTTATCCTCGTATAATTTTCAGTTGAAGCTTTCGGAAAATCCGACGGTACTCCGACCCATTAACTTAATTGAGCAGTCGGCAAGAACAGTCAAAGAATCCACAAAACGGTCATCACCTTTTATATTTTTCCCGATCAGAGAAAGCTCTGTGCAGCCGAGTATTGCACAGTCGCATCCTGCTTTAAACATAGGTTCGGTTACTTTGTACAGCTCCTCAGGAGGTGGGATTATCCCACGTTTTACTTTGTTGTAAATAAGCTCCATGAGAGCCGACTGACCTTTTTGGTCGGGAAGCATGTATGAGAGCTTGTCATTTTCAAATTCGCGCTGATACGAATTTGAACTTACAGTTCCCTCAGTTGCAAGTATTGCGGCTTTTTTATAGCCGCATTTTTTTATGTGCATGACGGTTTCCGTGATAATGCTCGGCATAGGCACAGATACTGAGCGGCGAACCTCATCTATAAAATAGTGCGCGGTGTTGCACGGTATGACAATGGCAGTAGCCCCATAGGCTTCAAGAGATTTTGCATCTTCAATCATTGCCGGCAGGGGACTTTTATCGCTTTTGCCGATGATAAAATCGGTTCTGTCAGGGGTTGTAGCTCTGCTTGACAGGATTATATCTATATGCTCCTGGTCGCACGATGCGGCAGTATGTTCCGTGACAAGCTCATAAAAATATGCGCTTGACATAGGACCGAGTCCCCCTATGATACCGAGGAGCTTTCGTTTTTCTTTTTTCATAACATTACGCTTTTTCCGATTTTTTCGGATAATATATTTTGAATTTTTTCTTTTGACGTCTCAACTGCTCAACGACACAGAGAAAGCGAAGCGGATTGAATTTAAAGTCAGGTGCGTACCAAACCGAAGAATATCCGAATCCCGCACGGTCGAGTTGTTTTGCGGTTTCGACAAGCTTGCGATCTTCGGTGTATTTGTAGGCAACAGAACGTGGGATATGATGCCAAAATACAGATTTTTCACATTTTTCGACGCTATCGCCATCTGATTCGAACACTTCCGCAGCAAGGCGTGCGATGTTGATTCCTGCCGATGTCATGTAGAAATTGCTTCGCCCTTGGCGAAGGTTTACTTCAAACACTCTATAATCGTTCGATGTTCCGGCACGTAATTTTATGTCGAAGTTTGAAAAACCTGTGTATCCGATGCTTTCAAGCATATTGCAGATTTTTTCGGCTATGGGGAATGAGGAAATCGGCTCGGTTACAATGGCTGCGTGATTTCCGAGACCTTTTGGAGTGTGTTCTTCAAGCATTGTATGTCCGAGACACATAGCGCGAACCTTTCCTCGTGAGTCGGAAAAAGCAGTGAAAACTCTCATCTGATAATCGCTTCCGTCTATAAATTCCTGAAGTACAATTTTTTCGGGATATCCCGAGGCGTATATATCCGATATGATTTTTTCTGCTTCTTCAGGCGAGGCGGCAACATATACTTTTTTCATTCCGTCAAATGGGTGTTTCCAATAATCTACGCTTGATGATGGCTTTACAATTATCGGATATTTAAATCCGAGGGTATTTTCCGTGAGATTTTCTAATGAGGTTTTTTCGTTTATAATAACGGTATTCGGATATGGTATTCCGAATTTATCGCAAGTTTCATAAAATTCGGCTTTTTTTGAGATTGACGAAAGGAGATGCGCCGGAGGATAGGGAATAATATAATCGGACAGCTCCTCGCGGTTGCGGATAATCATAGACACATAATCATCGGTGCATCCGAACAAAATAAGCTTTTCTCCGGGATGAGCGTCTGCAAAGCGGTGAAGTGTGTTGCGCATTATAGCTTCGTCATCCATATTCGGGACACTTTGGAAATTTATTATTTTCGAATATTTTGTGGCAGATACCGCATAGCGACCGAACGCATATGATTTTACGCCGTACTGCATGTGAAATGCTCTCGCTACATTGTAGCAGTTTAAATCAGCACCGAGGAGAACAGGAGTTATTTTTGAGTATTCCATAATAAAAAACCTCTTTAATTTGTCTTATCCTATGAATTGTTCGTGCCACACGAGAAAGGTGTATGCTGTCCAAATTTTTCTTTGATTGTTCGACAGTCCGTTTTTGTGGTCATCAAGCAGCTTAAGAAGCGCTTTTGCGTCGAAATATTCTCCTGCTGTATCCGAAACGAAATATTTTTTTACAGTTTCGTAATACTTGTCC
>JAZODB010000225.1:0-2705 GCA_045596785.1 Eubacteriales bacterium | reverse complement strand
AAAAACGTGTGCCTGCCGTGGAGCTTTATATGGGGTATGTTCTTTTCGATTACGGTGACGGATATCTCTATATCTGCACTTCTGACGGAGCTTCTCTCTGCAAGGTTGCCGCAGACAAATACGAGCCTGCGTACACTCGTGACCGCGAGGGCAGACCTCTTTTCAGCCGCAATGACGAAAACGGGAAAACCACATATTTTCACATAACCGATGACGGAAAATACTTCTATCTCAGCGAATACCTCGACAGACGCGACAATCGCGGACTTTACTTTGACTATCCCGTAAATTACGGTGTGTCAAGTGGGGATGATGCGTGGTATACAATTTCATACGAGCCGAAAAACCGCAAATTCGCTTACCTCAACGGATGGGGCGGAGCGGTGACATCACACGAATTTACCTCCGCGTACGCATTTACGGAGGGACTTGCTGCGGTCACCTCAAAGGAAAACCGCGGCGGTATGTTCTTCATGGGCAAATACGGATATCAGGCATTCACGACATACCGCTCATACCTCAACAAGCACAGTCGATATGTGATTGAAAACTACATGCCGCCGCTCACGCGCGGAATCGAATCAATCGGATTTTACTATTTCGACCACGGACTCACACGTGTCAGAAGGCAGACCATCGATTATTGGAATTGGGAGACAAACGAAAAGGTCAGAGTTGTATCGGATGAGGATATCTTAATCCGTAAAGACGGCTCGGTTTACGATATCCCCGCAGGTTACACGCTTGAGGGGTACTCAAACGGCGTTCTGCTTCTCTCGAAAAACGGTTGTTACGGATTTATGAGCCATATAGGCGAGTGGATTGCACAGCCTATTTACAAGGATGCAATTCCGTTTGTGGGAGGGCTCGGCGCACTGCAAACCGATGACGGTCGCTGGGGAATGATTGATACCGAGGGAAATATTGTTCTCAATTTTGCATACAGGCATGTTTCGCAGGTTTCCGACGGAATTATTGCGGCTTACCGCGAGGATGGAAATGTCGGATGGGAGCTTTACAAAATTGCAACTCCAAATGAATGATTATTTAAATTAATACAGAAAAACGAAAGAGGTAAATTATGCCACTGTTCGGGAAAAATAAGGATAAAGACAAGAATAACGAAAACGCGGAGAGAGAAGAACAGCTTCCCGCAGAGGAGAAAAAAAGTGAAGTAAACTCTGCCTCCGAGGATGCAGGGAGAGGAGGCAAACATATTGTTCCGGATTTTACCGTGAATCCGCCTGAGCCTTCCGCGAACGAAAAGCCGGAATACAAAACTCCGGAGGGATTTGATTTCAACAGATATTTTCTCGCCGAGCGTCGAGTCTTTCTCGAAAATGTGAGCTATGAAACCGAGCGGCTTCAGATAGCTCAAGGTGCACAGCTTAAGCTTGGAGTACGAGATACCGTGGTCGCGCAGATCATACGCCAAAGCGGAGTCAAGGTGACGTACAACCGTTCGCTCCGCTTCGAGCCTGACGGACCGTTCTCGCTTTCGGTCTCGTTCGCGGTAATGCTTGTATTCAATCCCGGCACGCGAGACGAGGTTGATTGGCGCACGATTGACGTTGCCGCGGAATTTAAAAAGAATTGCCCGTCTGTAATGCAGGCGATGATGTCACGCGCGGCACTCCTCGTTGCCGAAATCACATCGGCTTCGGGCGGACTGCCGATAATTCCCTTGAAATAGACTGCGGCGGAAGCTCGGATTTGCTTTAAGAACGAAATATTCTTCGATATTTTCAACATAAATATTAAAAAAACGAAAGAGATATAAAAACACAAAATGAACAAAAAAGAAGCTCAACAATATAACAATCAATCAATAACATCGCTGAAAGGAGCGGACCGTGTACGAAAGCGCCCTGCGGTCATATTCGGTTCGGATGGACTTGAGGGGTGTGAGCACTCGGTGTTCGAAATTCTCTCAAACTCCGTAGACGAAGCTAAAGAGGGGTACGGAAGCGTTATCAATGTAACGGCGTACCGCGATTTTTCCGTGGAAATCGAGGATTTCGGGCGCGGAGTTCCTCTCGGATGGAACGAGGGTGAGCAGCGTTGGAATTGGGAGCTTGTGTACTGTGAGCTGTACGCGGGCGGAAAGTACGACAACAATTCCGATGGCTCTGCATATGAATACTCACTCGGACTTAACGGACTCGGCGCGTGCGCCACACAATATTCAAGCGAATACTTCAACGTAAAGTCATACGACGGTGCGAATCTTTCCGAAATATCGTTCGAGCATGGCGAGGCGGTGACAGAGCTTGTCGTGAGACCTCTTGAGAAAAAAGAACGTCGAACGGGAACAGTTATTCGCTGGAAGCCCGATTTGCAGGTTTTTACCGACATTGCAATTCCGCGGGAGTACTACATCGATATGCTGAAGCGGCAGGCGGTTGCGAATCCCGGAATCCGCTTCGCGTTAAAGGTTGAGACCTCAGACGGCAAGTTTGAGAGCGAGGAGTTCTTCTATGAAAACGGAATTTCGGACTATATTGCCGAAATTGCGGGAGAAACAGCCGAGACGAAAATCGCGAAATTCCACCTTGAAACAAAGGGACGCGACCGCGAGGATATGCCCGACTATAAGCTTATCGCCGACATCGCATTCACGGTGTCGAAATCAGTAAACGTACTTGAATATTACCACAACTCGTCGTTCCTTGAGCACGGCGGCTCGCCCGAAAAGGCGGTTAAGC
>JAZODB010000224.1:0-4445 GCA_045596785.1 Eubacteriales bacterium | reverse complement strand
GTCAATTAATTTTTAATAAAATTTGATTATTCACATATTAGATTTTGATTAAAAAGGGCATAAAAAGAAACAAATCACCAAAAAACGCCCAATATGCTTTATTTTGAAACAATTTAGTGATATACTTATTTCGTAATATTTCAAAAACGGAGATTTTATATGAAAAACGGAAAACAAATCGAAAACCCCAACGAAAAGCGTGACAGCCGCTTCATATTCGCTTGCATTGCAGGGATTCTATACATTGTCCCTTGTCTGTCATGCCTTGCCTTCGGAATTCTCTCGGATGGAATGTCATATCGTTTTGTGCTCGCTATTGTAACAGCGGTTGCCTCTCTTCCAATCTCGCTTATCGGTCTTTCATGCTACAAAAAGAAATCCGGACGCATGATGCTTACAGCCGCGGCAATGCTGCATATTGCTCTCCACATTGCCACAGCCATTGTTTGCTCGACATGGTATATAATACTTATACCGAGTCTCATACTTACAGCTATTATTATAACATCCTCAAAAGCGGTTGAAAAGTGATTCGACACACTACATTAAATTCTCATCGTATACCGCACGTGAGCCGCCGATAAATTTTGCTCTTGTTCTTGCCGCGATAAGTACTGCGTCACCGACAGCCTTTATCGAAAGTCTGACAGGAACTGCAACCTCACGCAAATGCATACCGATAAGCGTTCCGCCTATATCGAGTCCGCAGTCCGCCGATATGTGCTCAAGCACTATCGGCGATGCAAAAGCTCTGTATGCCGCCGCCGCAAAGGAGCCTCCGGCTTTCGGCTGAGGCACTGCGTTTACGGGCGACAGTACGCCGCACTCTATCGCCGCGGAACAAGCCTCCCGCTCCACTACCACCGCGCGATTAAGATGCTCACAGCACTGCGCCGCAATGTACACCCCTTTCGCCGACGATACCGATAAAATTCCGTTCAGTATTGCTTCGGCTGTTTCGGGCGAGGACTGCTTCCCTATAATCCCTCCGCACACCTCGGATGTCGAGCATCCGACTACCATTATTCCTCCGCGAGATATTTTTGCTTTCTCAATCAGCTCGGAGGCTGCCGCCGCCGCTTGTTTTTCTATATTTTCAAACGAATACATTTTATCTCCTTTAAGTATTATTCACAGTTTTTTTGTTTATTCATCCTTCTGTCGAGAAAAAACTCACGCATCAGCATACGACATTCATCTTCGAGAACTCCAAACGTTACCTCAGGCTTATGATTAAGCGGATAGGAATTAAGATTTATGAGACTTCCCAATGCTCCCGCACGCGCATCTTTCGCGCCTATAACAACTCGCGGAATCCTTGCGCACCATACAGCACCCGCACACATCGGGCAAGGCTCCAAGGTAACGTAAAGCGTACATCCCGAAAGACGCCATCCGCCGAGCTTTTCACATGCTTTTGATATAGCGGCCGTTTCCGCATGATATACCGCATCACGAAACGTCTCGCGCCCGTTGTAATCGGCGGAAATTATCTCACCGTCTTTTGTAATAACGCACCCGACCGGCACCTCTCCCTCCGAGGCGGCAAGCCTTGCCAGAGAAAGTGCCGCACTCATAAAATACTCGTCATTCCTCTCGCCGAAATACGGAACAGCTTCAAGCAGCTCCGTAATTTTTTTATTTCTCGCCGCACTCATTCCGAGTCCTCCCCGTCGCTGTCGGAGTCTGCACTGTTCATTCTTCGGCTGTGTATCATTACCGGGCAAAAAAACGCCAGGCACCCTATCGCAATCACAGACATATCAATCACATGTATAGCTCCGGGTTTATCGGCAAGGCACGTCAGATACATAAGCGAGCGAAGATTTATCACCATGTGCGCGGCCATTGCGGGAGCGATTCTGCCGGAAAGCTCTGACAAAACCGCAAGTACCACACCCGAAGCCAACGCATAAATCATTCCGTTTACAGTATTATGCACAATGGCAAACATCACAGCCTGAGCGAGAACAGCGAATATACGATTCATTCGTCTCAGTTCACCGTAAAAAAGTCCGCGAAAAACGTATTCCTCAATAATCGGGTGAACAAAAACAAGAGAAATAACCGAAAATACAGAAAGCGTCACACTTTCGGTTCTGCCGTCTGTAAAAAAGGAAACCGCATACATAGCCGCAATGAGAACTGCCACAGCCCCCGCTGTCTGCAACGCTGCCACTACCTTACCGCGCGGCACAAGCGGTGTTATATGCTCCTCGTCTTTATCATCCTCCTCTTTGAATTTCAAAAAAGAGAAAAGAAACGCCCCGATTATTGCGGCGGGGACAAATGCCAACAGCTCGGAAACAGACGAATCAAATTTCAAATATCCGAATACGAGAAGCAGAACTCGCTGAACCATAACCATTACAATAAAAGGTATAAACACATGAAGCAGTCGATTCAAATTATTTTTAACCATACTTCCACAATCTCCGACAAATGTCACATACAGTGATTATACTGACTAATTATAGCACACATTTACATCATTTGCAATAGATGATTGATACTCCGTTCGCACGTCACAAATGATTTAAAGAATTATTTTTTCAAGAATAATTTTTTAAAAAATTTTCCGTTATCGGGAACATTTGGATTAACTGCGGCGTCTTATGAACGTACTGAAAAACCAGGGGCGGAATTGAAACGAAATCCCCCCGATTATCATTATGCTTTATGAAAGGAATCAACTTATGAAAAAAATCCTATCTCTCGTTATCGCGGTAATAATGCTTCTGTCGATGGCTGTAAGCACCTCCGCAATCACAATTTGGGGTTCGGATTCTCTCACCACCTCAAACGACACCTCCTCCCTTAAAGACCTTATTTACTACCTCTACCTTTACGGTCAATACGATGATGATTACAACAATATTGTATCAGGAAACGTATCGGGAAACGACTGGTGGTATGGAAGCTGTGACAAATGCAATGGCGGCGCATTCTATTACAGAGTATCAAACACTGTATATTGGAAATGTCTTGAAACAAACTGCGGCGAACATGGCTCCTCCGCTCCCGAAATCGACCGTTGGTGGGCAGGCGAATGCGGATACTGCAAAGGCACTGCATTCTACTACATCGATGAAGACACTGTTTATTGGAGATGCGTAGAAGACAACTGCGGCAAAAAAGGTTATTTTGACCTTAACGATGATGACGACGAAATCGAAGATGTTGTAAGATGCGGCGAATGCGGCAGAGCAAATCTCGTTTTCGTTACAACTTACGTAAGAAACGACAAAATATACAATGAATATTATTGCAGACACTGCATGAAATCCGTTGTTAAAATCGTTTCGGAAGCCGACCTTGACCTTGAAATAGGCACAAGCGCTCAGGTTACACCCTGCGCCGAGAAGGACTGCAAGAAAATAGCATACTTCGACAGCTATGTTGTTGAAAACGATTCCATCTATCTTGTTTATACATGCGGAAACAACCACACAACAAAAAGAATCCTCAACAATTACTCCTGGATAGGCGGCGATTCAATCAGAGGTGACTACAAGGTTTCCGTTATATGCAGCTCCGGCGGAACATACAGCATATCCGGCGGTAAATACGCAGATTACGGCGACAAGAAAACAATAACTTTCACCCCCATGTCCGGTTATACTATCACAGATGTTGAAATAAACGGCAAAAGTATTGGCGCAGTTCCCTCAGTAACCATGAGAATAACAAATGACACAATAATCAGAGTAACCTTCACAAGAGTACAGAGCATCACAAAAAATTATGTAATCACTGCAAAATCAACCGGAAAAGGCACAATAACCGCTAAAAAGAATTACACAACAGTTTTATCCGACAAGGTAAGTGCAAAGTACAACGATAAGGTAACTTACACCTTTAAGCCCGCTGACGGATATGCAATACACTCCGTAAAGGTTGACGGAAAGAGCGTAGGAAAGGTTTCCTCGTACACATTCACAAATCTTGATGCCAACCATGCCATTGAAGTTGTATTCGCATGGAAAAATCCTTACACCGATGTTTCTTCAAACTATACTGATGCTGTTGAATATGTAACAAAAGCCGGAATTATGTCATATTACGGCAAAAAGACAACCTTTGCCGGCAATGTTAAAGTAACGGTAGAAGATTTCGCTCTCGCGCTTGCAGAAATGACAGACACAGCGAATACTCTCGATGATTCGACAGACAGACTCAAATGGGCTATCAAGTACGACCTTGTTGATCCGAAAGAGGATTTGGACGACATCTGCTCTGTTCAAAGAGCGTGCGACATGGTAAAGGTTTATCTTGAAGCTCTTGAAGATATAAACGATATCAGCTTCGACAAGGTTAATTCGAAGGATTCCGCAAAGGAAACCGCAAATGATATCGGGATGGTAACGGCAAAAATCTATGAAAAAAACCGCGAGCTCAACAGATACGACCTTGCAGCTGTTTGCTATCTCAGTTCCGAAATGGAG
>JAZODB010000223.1:0-2149 GCA_045596785.1 Eubacteriales bacterium | reverse complement strand
GAGGCACAATTCATGCCGCAGGCAATTCACGAAAGCATAGCTTTCAATTCACGCAGACCGCAGGGCTGCAATTCATTGCGCGTTCTCCGTTAAGGATAACACGCTAAACACCTTTCGTTTTTATAAATGAATTGATGCCATTCGCCGCGCAAATATCGCATCATGAATTAGCTTCGCCATGATTTCTCGCTTCGCTCCATGAATTGAATTGCAACCAATGTGCCGCGAGGCACAATTCATGCCGCAGGCAATTCACGAAAGCATAGCTTTCAATTCACGCAGACCGCAGGGCTGCAATTCATTGCGCGTTCTCTTTGGGGAGAACGCGCATTATATTCCAATCAAATGATTATAATGTGAAAATTCACCGCCGATAAGCTTCTCGCCGTCAAAATATACGGTAGTAACCGATGCGTTATACGGAAAATCCACCTCCGCGGTGACTCTCTCGGGGGCAACGCCGATAAGCTTTGCATAAAAGGCTCTGATTACCGCCGCGTGAGCAGTAATAAGCACGCATTCACCCTCGTGCTTCTTGGCTATTCCGAGAAGAGCATCAGAAAACCTCTCGGCAGCCGCCATGACGGGCTCTCCGCTCGGGGGTGTGAAGATGCCGAAATTTTGCTTCCAGCCGACGGTAAATTCCTCGGCGTAATCGCGCTCGATATCCTCGATTTTTGAATTCTCCCACTTGCCTATGTAAATCTCGCGCAGCTCTCTCATCGGCACTATTTCAATTCCGTGCAATTCCGCATTCGGGCGCGCGGTATCGTAAGCTCTTATCAAATCGCTTGAATATATTGCCGTAATAGGCTCGTTTTTAAGAAAATCCGCAGTTGCTCTTGCCTGAACATGTCCGCGCTCGGAAAGCCCAACGTCGGTATGCCCAAGAAACATATGCATAGCGTTGGCAATGCTTTCTCCGTGACGTACCACGAGAAGCCTAGTTTCATAACGCTTGTCTGCAAAAAGCGGTGTCAAATCGCACATAGGCTCTGCGTTTTCCGCGTTAAAATCTTCTGTAATTATCTCTTTCATATTACTCCCGGGGATATTTCAAATCGGTAGCCGAGGAGTTTTCAAAAGGAAAACCGCGGCCGATTTAATTTTCCTGTCAAAATAGAATTGATTCATAACTAATTTTCTTCCACGGCTTCTCAGCGCAAAAAATCAGCAAACCGCAGTCAAAATGTGCGCTTGCAAATCTTTCGTAAAATATTCGTAACTTTTCGCAATCACAGTTGCGATTTTTTGTGTTCAATCTGCTGTGTCAATGAGGTCACTAAATTTAGCATAAGGCAGACTGCATCAGCATAAGTCAAAACGCACGCAGCAAGGGAATAAAAAAGTCTTTAAGAAAATATCCCCAAAGTATTGTACCGCAGCGCGCAAGCTCCGACAGCAAGCAAAACCGAGAAGAAACAACTTGCATTATAAATATTTAAAGGCAAGCCGCTTATGAAACCATTATATCAAAATTCCGTGCAAATGTCAACAAACACCTCAAAACTCATATAGGAAGCCCTCGCGCCAAGGAGTGTGAGGCAGGCCCGATTTTATAATCAAAGGGGTTGATTTAAATCTTACAAAACAGAGCATTTTTCAAAATTTTATTTCGGATTTAAAACGAACATGCCTGCTGTTTTTCGTATTTTTTCGTATTTTTTATTCGGCAGTATATTCGTAATATTTATGAATTTTTTGCAAAAATCCGAAAAACGCGCTAAAAAAACCGCTCAAAAAAACACGGAGCAAAACCAATTATGTTATTTTTTACCATAATTAGGTATATTTTTCCATTTTCTGTTCAAAAATTGCAACAATTTTGCAAAAACAAGTTCAAAAGCCGTGAGTTCCTTCTCTATTCCATTTGGAAGCATCTTCGCCTGAATTTTACCCCCTACAATTCTTCCCATGTCAAAGCTCTGACATTTCCCCTTTGCGCAATTTCAAATTCCGAGAACAATCCGTGTACTCGCAAGCCCGCACGCGCACGGCAAATACAGCCGATTACAGCATCTCCTGATGGCGCCGCCCCGCTGTTTTTACAAAAATCGCGTGCTTTTGGTATAAAATACCTATTTTTGTGCTTGTTTCCATGCTTTTTTCACAAAAAACAGTGGCAAAATCGGTGAAAACGACAATAAAA
>JAZODB010000222.1:0-4097 GCA_045596785.1 Eubacteriales bacterium | reverse complement strand
TTAAATTGAATACATATCAGATTTGATATTTTTTGCCGTTACAATTATTGAAAAAATATAGTATAATTACTATGTAATGTTGTTTATGGACTGAGGTGTTATAAATGAAAAGATGTGTAACAATACAGGATATATCGTGCTTCGGCAAGTGCTCTTTGACCGTGGCACTTCCGATAATTTCGGCTATGGGTGTCGAATGTGCTGTTATACCGACAGCCGTTCTGTCAACGCATACCGGAGGATTTAAGAACTTTACTTTTCGTGATTTAAGTGAAGATATACCGAAAATAAGTGAGCATTGGGCGAACGAAAACTTGAAATTCGACGGAGTTTATACGGGTTATCTCGGTTCGCCCGATCAAGCGGAGATTATATATAATTTTATAGATAAATTCTCGCCTCCGCTTGTTTTTGTGGACCCTGTAATGGCTGATAATGGTAAGCTTTATACGGGATTTGATGAAAAAATTGTCACGTCAATGAGAAAACTGTGCGAAATAGCGGATGTAATTGTTCCGAATCTTACTGAAGCTGCGTTTCTGCTTGATGAAAAATTCGTGCGTCCCGGCGAATATGACAAGGAGTATATTCATGCAATGCTGAAACGTCTTTCAGCTCTCGGAGCAAAGAAAACTGTTTTAACCGGTATAATTTACGACGGAGCGCATCAAGGTGCTGCGGCGTACGACAGACTCACAGGGGAGTTTCATGAGTATTTCAGAGAGAATCTTCCGATAAGCTGTCATGGCACAGGCGATGTTTTTTCTTCAACGATGTTTGGAGCGTTAATGCTTGAAAAGGATTTGTCAGCCTCAATTAAGATTGCGGTTGATAATACTGTGAGTTGCATAAAGCATACGATTGGAGACAAAGAGCATTGGTACGGGGTTAAATTTGAGGAATGTATTCCAGAGCTTATTAACTATATTTTATAAAATTTACGCAAAAAAAGTGCATCTGTTTTTGAGATGCACTTTTAATTTATCATTTGTGTATTTTTGCAAGTCCTCCGACTGAAACTTTGCGTTTAATCGGCTCTTTTTATTCAGTCGTGTATCCTTGTTCTTTAAGTCTTTTATAAAGCTCTTTATTTTTTTTCTTCTTGTGAAGAGCGGGAACGAACACACCTGCCGCAATGCCTAACAGAAGGGCAGCAAGAAGTATGTAATCGATAAACGCAGGAACATTATCTCCGAAAATTATACTTTTGTTACTGTTTTTTGCAGTGGACTTTGCATCTATTGAGTTTTCTCCGTTGTAATTTTCGAGTGAGATATTTTCTATATAGATATTTTTAGAGGACAATGCGGATGAAGATGCGGTTACGTTGATATTTATCGAATCCACAGTCAGTGCGTGAGCGGATTTAACGGGCGCATTTGCTGAAAATTCTCCGCCGAGAAGATTTATTATACGGCCGTTTGTTGCAAGACCATCCTCAGAGGTTATGTTTATATCCATGCTTTTACCGACAAATGAGAAGTCGGCATATTCACTGTAAACGCCGTATTTTCCCGCGCTTATTTTATATTCTCCGCCGAGGAGGCGAATTTTCTGCGTGTTATCTTGAGAAATCAAATAGAATCCGATTTCGCCGGCATCTACCGTAAGAGTGCCGTCACCTTTAAATACTACTGTTCCCAAACAAGAAATACCGTATTTTGCAGCTTTTATGTAGTTGTCTCCTTTAAGAATAACTGTACAGTTTTTTGGAAGTCTTAATCCGTAGGGGTCATCGGTATTTATATTAACATCGTCAAGCGTAAGTACATCAGTTCTGTTTTCCCAATTATAACCGGGACCTCGTTGGTTTTTTCTTGCCTCGGAGATATTTACTGTACTTTTTATTTCTTCTGCCGCGCTTATATTTGTCGGAAGAAATGTTATTACCGCAAACGCTGTGAAAATTACAGAAAACAAGAGAGATAAGATTTTATATAGTTTATTCTTCATTAAAAACCTTTCCTTTGTGACATAGAATACCATAGCACTGTAAATTATAACACAAAAATAAAGCTTTTACAATAGACTTGTTGATATTTGATTAAATTTCAGAATTTGAAAATTGTTTTGTCACTTCTTTTTCATACTTAATCGAATTTGCAGTGTATATTCAAGTGCGAATGTAAGTCGCATTGCGAGTGCTTCTCCTAATCCGGCTGCTAAAACAAAAATATCAAGCGAGAGGTTTTTGTTTTTTATCATATCGGAATAAAAAAGCGCTATTATAAGCAAAACTGCCGATGAGGCAACGGATGTTATAATTCTGACTTTATGCGGGTATCCGCCTTGCACTTTTTTGTCAAAAAAGGCGGCGGCAGATGCTGCCGATATCGCTGAAATAAATACGAAAAGAAAAGGCAGGGAGATTCCGAAATAAAAGAGATACATGTCTTTTGCCCATGAAATCCATTCTTCTCCGAGACCTGAAATATTTATTGAAATAACCCCGCAAACCAAAGATGCGATTAAAATAACAAGTCCGATAATGCCGATTGTTAAATTGAGAATTCTGAGCTTTTGAGCTTTTTCCGAGCGGAGTTCACCGATAGTTGTCAAATAAATCAGTACTGATGCAACAATCAGTAAAATAAAAAAATACATCATTTTATCACTATATCTTCAAGTACACGTTTTGGTACAAAATGTATATTGCCCTTGCTTCGAAAATAAGAAGTGCTTCCTGATTCTTCGACATTGCATATCATGACAGTTTCATCCGGCACACCGAGCGCGAGTACAATAAGGGGTTTATATATCGTAGGGATGAGAAGTTTTTCGGAAATTTCCGAGGGATTGAAGGCTCCTATTATGCATCCGCCGAGCCCTGATTCGCAAGCCTGAAGCATGATGGTCTGAATTGCTATGCCCAAATCAATTTTACATGAATCAACAGATTCCGTAATAGTTGTGTCGCAGCATACGACAATAAATGCGGCAGGGTGGTGTCCGTCAGGAGGAAACTTCATATCCTTAAGTGCCGCTGCCCATTTGGTCAGGGATATCAGGGTTTCGACTTCATCTTGCTCAGCTACGAGCCGATATTTCAGGGGCTGACGATTGATTGCACTCGGACAAAGCCTTGCCGTGTCAACTAATGAAAGAAGCATTTCCATGCTGATTTTCTTTGATTCATCAAAGCTGCGGTAACTTCGCGATTCTATAACCGTATCTCGTATCATAAAATAATCTCCTTTTTGTTTTATTTTATTATACATCCAAACTTATTTTTTTTCAATAATATTTTGATTATTCGTAAATAAAAAGCGTGAAATTATGCTTTTTTGTAAAGCTTCCTTTAGGGCATTGATTTCATTTGAATTAAATGAGAAAACATGTTGTAAATTTAATATTTTTATGCTACAATAGTATTGTGTTAATAGACCGACAAATTTGAGACGTATATGAATGGAAAACAAATCATGATAGAAAAACTCGGATTACAGCTTTATACAATACGTCAGTTTATGGATACGGAAGAACATGTCCGTGATTGCTTCCGCAGAATAAAATCTCTCGGATATGATGTGGCACAGACAGCCGGATGCTCTATTTCTCACGCCGATTTTGTAAGAATTGCAGCGGAGTAGATGTTCGTCATTGGATAGAAATGCTTTCGGGAATAATTGATATACTTCACCTTAAAGATATGGCAATGGGGAACAGCGGACAGTATATAACCGAAATCGGAAACGGTCATCTTTGGTGGGAAGGCATTATAGAATCTGCGGAGCGCGCCGGAGTTAAGTATTTCGTGGTTGAGCAGGATACATGCCCCGGAGATCCTTTTGAGTCCATTAAGCAATCGTCGGATTTCATTCACAAATACTTTATGGCATAAATTTTAAATCACCGCCGGAAATTATTCCGACGGGATTTTTGCGATGTGATTAATCGAAAAATATCGTAATAAGGAGAAAAATATTGAAGAGAAGTGTGGATATAATAATAAAGGACAGAAAAAACGGTCAGCAGTATGATGCAAACAAGCTTTTTAAAGATTACAATGAATTGGCTTCACTTGAACATTTATATAACGCTGCTATTAAACAGCTTACAATTAAGTTTGAAATTTTGAACGATGAGTTCAAGGTCAA
>JAZODB010000221.1:0-9923 GCA_045596785.1 Eubacteriales bacterium | reverse complement strand
ACTTGAACTTTTCTTCATTTTATATTATAATATATTCGACTTTATTTATACACAGGAGTTTTAAATGTTTAAAGAAGGATTCGACAATCAAAAGTATATAGATCTTCAAACCTCACGTATAAACGAAAGGATTTCGAAATTCGGCGGAAAGCTATATCTCGAATTTGGCGGGAAACTTTTTGACGACTACCACGCATCTCGCGTCTTGCCCGGTTTTAAGCCGGACAGCAAAATAAATATGCTTC
Organism: Eubacteriales bacterium; assembly: GCA_045596785.1. GTDB lineage: Bacteria > Bacillota > Clostridia > Oscillospirales > CAG-272 > UMGS1696. The sequence goes on along the minus strand of JAZODB010000221.1, from coordinate 9,678 downwards.
TTCATTTGAAAGACATTGCGGAAATCGTAATCGTAGTTTCGGCATCCGCAATAGAACAAAACAAAATACGTTCCGACATAGGAATTTCGTACGATATGGATGCCCTGCGGCTTATAGATGCATTCAGAGAAAGGGGATTATTTGTCGGAAGCGTCGTTATAACACAATATAACTCTCAACCCGCCGCAGATTCTTTTATCAAACGCTTGCGAAATCTCGGAATCAGTGTTTTCAAGCATTATCCGATAGAAGGATATCCGACAAATATCAAGCATATTGTAAGCGAAGACGGCTACGGAAAAAACGAGTATATCGAAACATCAAGAAAATTGGTAGTTATTACCGCGCCCGGTCCCGGAAGCGGCAAAATGGCAACCTGCCTTTCTCAGCTTTACCACGACAACAAACGAGGTGTAAAATCCGGTTACGCTAAATTTGAAACCTTCCCTGTATGGAATCTTCCTCTTACTCACCCGGTAAACATTGCTTATGAAGCGGCAACCGTCGATTTGTCCGACGTGAACATGATTGACCCATTCCATCTCGAAGCGTATGGTATCACATCTGTAAATTACAACCGTGATGTGGAAATCTTCCCCGTTCTCCGTCGGCTGTTTGAAGGCATTTACGGAGATTGCCCGTACAAGAGTCCCACTGATATGGGCGTAAACATGGTCGGATTCTGTATTTACGACGATAGTGCTGTATCTTCAGCAGCAAAAATGGAAGTGATTCGCCGTTATTATTCATGTCAGGTAAAAAGATTAAAAGGAATGTGCGACATTGATGAAGTCTACAAATCAGAGCTCATCATGAATCGTGCAAAGGTTTCAACAGATGACCGCCATGTTGTTCGTGCCGCACTTAACAAGGCATCGCTCACGGACACGCCTGCCGCCGCAATTGAGCTTCCCGACGGTCGTATTGTAACCGGAAAAACCACTGAACTTCTCGGCTCCTCCGCAGCCGCTTTACTAAATGCACTAAAAGCACTTGCAAATATCGATGACAGCATTCACCTTATTTCGCCATCTGTAATTGAGCCTATCTGTCGTCTGAAAACCGACAGCCTGCGTTGTCGAAATCCACGACTGCACGCTGACGAAATCTTAATTGCGCTCTCAATTTGTGCCGCAACCGACAAAAACGCAAAAGCCGCATTTGACTGTCTGCCGCTTCTTGAGGGATGTGAAATTCATGCAAGCGTTGTCGTTTCACAGGTTGACTCTGAAACATTCCGAAAGCTCGGTCTCAATCTCACCTGTGAGCCCGTATACGAAACAAAAAAATTATTCCACAAATAATGAAATTTAAAAAAGCTTGATGGACACCATAAACAAATAAGCCTTAACGGCATGTGGGAAGTCGAATCAACATCACCTGACAAAGAGAAAATCAGTATTCGCGGTACTGTTCTCTGAAGTAATTTAAATGACTTACTTCAAAACTATATTGAAGAAATTACTTAATTGCTCACACAAAAATCACAATTTATTCCGCCGACATACATCGGCGGATTTTTTGTGATTTTTTTGAAGCTATTATGTGCAAAAAATCCCTATGACCTTGATGAACAGAACAAAATATGGTATAATTAAATTTACAGAAACTAATTTTAATAATTACTTCGGTATATCCTTATACGTACTTTTTCGGGGAAAGGAAAGAAACCAATTGAAATACATAATATCGTATGTAAAACCGTTCTTCGGCAAAATGTGTCTCGGTTTTGTAATAAAATTCATCGGAACCGTAATGGATTTATTTCTGCCGATGCTTTTATCGGTAATAATCGACGATATCGTTCCAACGGGCAATCGAACAATGATTTACATATGCGGAGCACTCATGCTTGTGTGCTCGGTAATAGCTATCGTCGGAAATATCGCGGCAAACCGCATGGCAGCACGCGTCGCCAGAAATACCACCGAAAAAATCAGAAATGACCTTTTCACGAAAATATCATATCTATCAGCACGACAAATAGATGAATTTACCGTACCCTCTCTCGAATCACGGTTGACATCGGATACATATAACATTCACCAAATGATCGGTATGATTCAGCGACTCGGAGTGCGCGCGCCCTGCCTTCTCGTCGGGGGTATAGTCATAGCATTCTCGCTTGAACCTATACTCACCCTTGTTTTGATTGCAGTCATGCCATTTATCACCGCCTCGGTCTACTTCATTACAAAAAAAGGAATCCCACTCTACAATGAACAGCAAAATCAAACAGACTCCATGACAAGAGTTGTGCGCGAAAATGCTCAGGGAATAAGAATTATCAAAGCACTCGGCAAGGAGGAGGCAGAAAGAGAACGCTTCGGAGCGGCTAACCTCAACCTGAATCGCGCCGAAAAAAAGGCTTCCCTTAACATGGCTCTGACCAGCCCATTTATGAATTTCTTTCTCAACATGGGGCTTGTAGCCGTAATTATAGTCGGAGCTTATCGTGTAAACAATGGGCTGTCGGAAACCGGCAAAATCATCGCTTTCACTTCATATTTCACAATAATTCTCGGCGCACTCATGAGCGTAACGCGAATGTTCATCATGTCATCAAAAGGAATAGCGTCTGCCAATCGAATCGGAGAGGTTCTCTCGACCTCAGAGGATATGGATGCCGATTCTTCCTATGCAGAAGCTGTGAAAAATAACGCTCCGAAAATCGAGTTTGATCATGTATCTTTTTCGTACAACGGAATTAAAAACGACATTGATGATGTGAGCTTCACGTTAAACGCAGGTCAAACGCTCGGAATAATAGGACCGACAGGCTCCGGGAAAACCACATTAATCTCGCTGATGATGCGACAATATGACGCAACCTCAGGAAAAATAAAAATCGACGGTCAAGATATACGCTCGATGAGTCGTGATGAAATCTCCAAAAAATTCGGCGCCGCATTCCAAAATGATTTTCTCTTTGCGGATTCGATTCGCACAAATATTGACTTCGGACGTGGACTTTCGGACAAAGAAATAGAAACCGCAGTAAAGCACGCGCAGGCTGAGCAGTTTATCTCCGAAAAGCACGGGGGTCTTGATTTTCAGTTGTCAATAAAGGGGGCTAACCTATCCGGAGGACAAAAACAGCGCTTGATTTTGAGCCGCGCTCTCGCGGGATTACCTCAGATACTCGTTCTTGATGACAGCTCAAGTGCCCTCGATTATGCAACAGATGCTCGGCTGCGTCAGGCAATCCGCGAAAATTACAGTGGGAAAACCACCTCCGTGATTGTTGCACAAAGAATTTCTTCCATAATGAACTCAGATTTAATTCTCGTTATGGAGGATGGTCGGATTATCGGAAGCGGTACTCACGCAGAGCTTATGGATAAATGTCCGCTTTATAAAGAAATAAGTAATTCGCAGATAGGAGGTGCACTTCTTGAATAGAGGACCCAGAGCAACGCGTCCCGAAGACACCGTTGTGGAAAACGTATCAAAAAAGAAGCTCAAAGTTCTGTTCAGACTCGGCAAATACATGTATCAGTTCCGTTGGGGTTATATTGCGGCACTCCTTCTCTCCATAGTCTCCAATCTGCTGTCGCTTATCGGTCCCGATCTTTCGGGAAAAGCCATTGATGCAATCGGCGAAACGCCCGGCTCTGCAAATTTCGACTTAATTTTGAAATACTGTGCGCTCATGGCAGCATCATACGCTTTATCCGCAATACTTGCCTACACATTACAGGTCGTAATGATAAATTTGTCACGAGGAATCGTGCGAAAAATGCGGGAGGATATTTTCGACAAGCTCACGCGGCTTAAGGTCGGATATTTTGACACAACACAAACCGGTGATATAATATCGCGAATATCATACGATATTGACACTATAAACGCAACCCTTTCAACAGACCTCGTTCAAATCGCAGCAAGCGTTGTGACTGTTACCGGCTCTCTTATAATGATGATACGTTCGTCGCCAGAGCTTTGCATTGTATTTGCGTTTACAGTACCACTGTCAATTATTACAACGAGCAAAATGGCTGCACGATTCCGTCCGCTGTTCAGAGCACGCTCAGGCAAACTCGGCGAACTGAATGGATATGCCGAAGAATGTCTTTCAGGTCAAAAAACAGTCCGTGCATACAGTGCTGAGCCGGAAATGATAAAACGTTTTGCCGGAAAAAACAAAAATGCCGCCGATGCTTATTTTAATGCAGATTACTACGGCACTATGGTCGGACCTACGGTAAATCTGATAAACAATGTTTCGCTTGCGCTTGTGTCGGTATTCGGCTCGCTCCTATATCTGTCGGGTAGCATAAGCATAGGAAGTGTATCATCTTATGTATTGTACTCACGAAAATTCAGCGGTCCGATAAACGAATCCGCAAACATAATTAATGAGCTTCAGTCCGCAGCCGCAGCCGCGGAGCGCGTTTTTCGCCTTCTTGACGAAACTGAGGAAGCTTCGGACAGCGAAAATGCTGTAATACTCGGCAAAAACGCTCACGTGAAAGGTCATGTCGAACTCGACAAAGTAAATTTCGGTTACACTGCCGACAAAGAAATAATCCACAATCTTTCAATGAATATAAAACCCGGCTCAACAATCGCTATTGTTGGTCCCACGGGTGCCGGAAAAACCACAATAATCAATTTGCTCATGCGATTTTATGACATTGAATCCGGTGAAATCCGCCTTGATTCACATGAAATAAGCGAGACAACACGCAAATCCGTGCGACGCGCATACACAATGGTTTTGCAAGACACATGGCTGTTCAGCGGAACAATAGCCGAAAACATCGCCTACGGTTCATCGCGTGAGGTATCTATGAGTGAAATCGAACGTGCTGCCCAAGCGGCGGGAATCCACTCATTTATAAAAGGACTGCCGCACGGATATGATACTGTTCTTACCGACGAAGGCGTAAATATCTCAAAAGGGCAAAAACAGCTTCTCACAATAGCTCGCGCTATGATATCCGATGCGCCTATTCTGATTCTCGACGAGGCAACCTCCAATGTAGACAGTATGACGGAAATGCGAATCCAAAACGCAATGGCCGATTTAATGAAAAACCGAACATCAATCGTAATCGCACACCGTCTTTCAACGGTAAGGTCTGCCGATAATATTTTCGTGCTTCGTGACGGGCGTGTAGTTGAAAGCGGAAATCACAGCGAACTGATGTCAGAAGGCGGCTTCTATTACTCCCTGCACAACGCGCAATTTGTCAACTGAATTTAAAAATATATTGAATTTTCAAGTTGATTTCTATATGGTAATATGCAAAATATAATTGAATATTGATTTTATAACACAATGATAAATCATATGAAAATCACAGTATGGAACGAATTTGAGCACGAGGAAACCTATGGTGAGCATTTTGTGATTCCCACCCCCGACGAGCCGAAATATCCTTACGGTTGGGTTGCTCCCTCGGCAGACATGAAATAAATTTCATGCAAAAAAAGTGGTTGTCGCATTTGGGATAATTTTCCCAAATGCGACAACCCTTTTTGGTTACAGACCGCGTTTTACGTAATGCGTATGGAGAAGCTCGTGAGCCTTGTGAGAGTTGGGCTCTCCGAGGAATTCTTCATAAACCTTCTTTATAATCGGATTTTCGTGAGACTTTCTGTACTCAAGCTTCTCCGAATCAGCCTTGTAGAGAACAGAAGCACGAAGTGCCTTGAGGTCAACATTATTTCTTACGGATGCAGGCTGAGTAGGCTGACCGCCGCCGTTTACGCATCCGCCGGGACATGCCATGATTTCAATGAACTGAACATCATATGTTCCGTCCTGAACTCCGCGAAGAAGCTTTGACGCATTAGCTGTGCCGGAAGCAACAGCAACCTTGAGTTCAATATCTCCGAGCTTGTATGACGCAAACTTGATTCCCTCTGTTCCGCGAACATCGTCAAACTCAAGCTTTTCGAGAGGCTTTCCTTCGATAACTTCAGCAGCAGTACGGAGAGCAGCCACCATAACGCCGCCTGTTGCGCCGAAGATAGCACCTGCACCGGAGCCGATAGCAATGGGCTGATCAAATGCTTCGTCAGCGAGTGATTTGAAATCAATGCCTGCCTGTTCAATCATTCTTCCAAGTTCACGAGTTGTTACGGCAATGTCAACACCGGGCATACCGTTTACATCCTGACCATCTCTGCCAACCTCGAATTTCTTAGCTGTGCAAGGTATAGCGGATACGAACACGATATCAGCAGGATTGAGACCGAGCTTTTCAGCAAAGTATGTTTTATACATAGCGCCGAACATCTGCTGAGGAGACTTGCATGTAGAAAGATTCTCGGTCATTTCGGGGAAGTAATGTTCGCAATACTTAACCCATCCGGGTGAGCACGATGTAATCATCGGAAGAACGCCGCCGTTCTTAACTCTTCCGAGGAACTCTGTTGCTTCCTCCATGATTGTGAGGTCAGCAGCAAAGTTCATATCATATACGCCATCGAAGCCGAGCTTCTTAAGGGCGGAAACCATCTTTCCTTCCGCATCTGTACCCGGTTCATACCCGAAGCATTCGCCGATTGTAGCACGAACTGATGGTGCACAGCAGATAGCAACATGCTTTGTGGGGTCTGCGATAGCATCAAGGATTTTCTGAGTATCATCCTTTTCATAGAGAGCGCCGACGGGGCACGCCACAACGCACTGTCCGCAGTTAATGCACGATGTTTCTGCAAGCTCTTTTTCAAAAGCACAGCCGATTTTTGCATCGTATCCGCGGTTTACAGCACCGATTGCAGATATTCCCTGAAGCTTTTCGCAAGCAGCTACACAGCGGCGGCAAAGGATACATTTATTATTGTCGCGAATAATTGAAACGGATGAAGTATCAAAGTCGCAGTGCTCCTTCTTGCTTGCATAGCAGAAGCGATCCTCGTCAGTCTTGTACTCCTGCGCGAGCTTCTGGAGTTCGCAGCTCGTAGAGCGAATACAGGAGAGGCATTTTTTCTCATGAGCTGAGAGAACAAGCTCAAGGTTTGTTTTTCTTGCAGCTCTGATTTTGGGTGTATTTGTTTCGATTTCCATGCCATCGTTAATGGGATAAACGCAGGCGGTTACAAGACCGCGCGCGCCCTTTACTTCAACAAGGCAGAGACGGCATGCGCCGATTTGGTTGATATCTTTGAGATAACAAAGTGTTGGGATGTCAATATTGGCGTATTTGCAGGCTTCAAGTACGGTGATACCTGCGGGTACGGAATAATCAACACCGTTTATTTTTACATTTACCATATTCATATGCATTTTCCGACCTTTCAATTATTTCTTAGAGATAGCACCGAACTTGCATTTTTCGATACAAGCACCGCACTTCACGCACTTAGCTTTATCGATAACATGAGCTTCTTTAACCTTACCGGTAATAGCACCTGCCGGGCAGACTTTCGCACAGAGAGTGCAGCCCTTACATTTATCGGGATCGATTTCAAATGAAAGGAGCTTCTTGCATACGCCTGCCGGGCACTTCTTATTGACGATATGTTCAACATACTCATCGCGGAAGTAACGCAAAGTTGAGATAACAGGGTTAGGAGCAGTTTGACCGAGACCGCAAAGAGATGCGGACTTGATATAGTTTGCGAGCTCTTCGAGCTTGTCGAGGTCTTCAAGCTCGCCGTTGCCGGAGGTGATTTTCTCAAGAATCTCATGGAGTCGAACTGTACCTATACGACACGGTGCGCACTTTCCGCACGATTCATCAACGGTAAATTCAAGGAAGAACTTAGCAAGGTCAACCATACATGTATCTTCATCCATTACGATAAGTCCGCCGGAGCCCATCATAGAGCCAATCTTGAGAAGGTTATCGTAGTCAATGGGAGTATCAATAAGCGAAGCGGGAATGCATCCGCCGGAAGGACCGCCTGTCTGAGCTGCTTTGAACTTTTTACCGTTCGGAACGCCGCCGCCGATTTCTTCGACGACTTCGCGGAGTGTTGTACCCATTGGAATTTCAACAAGACCTGTGTTCTTGATTTTTCCGCCGAGAGCAAATACTTTTGTTCCCTTTGAGGTTTCGGTACCCATTGAGGAGAACCAATCAGCACCGCGGAGGATAATCTGAGCTATGTTAGCATAGGTTTCGACGTTGTTAACAATGGTAGGCTTACCCCAAAGTCCCTTAACTGCCGGGAACGGCGGGCGAGGATGAGGTTCACCGCGATTACCTTCAACTGAGGTAAGAAGTGCTGTTTCTTCACCGCAAACAAACGCACCTGCGCCGAGTCTGATGTGAACATCGAAGCTGAAGCCGGAACCGAATATATACTTTCCAAGGAGACCGGATTCACGAGCCTGCTCAATAGCAATGCTGAGTCTCTTTACAGCAATCGGGTATTCTGCACGTACATAAATCCAACCCTCGTCTGCACCGATAGCATATCCTGCGATAGCCATAGCTTCGAGAACAGCGTGCGGGTCGCCCTCAAGAACAGAACGGTCCATAAATGCTCCGGGGTCACCCTCGTCAGCATTACATACTACGTATTTCTTATCCGAAACGGAAGCTTTCGCGAACTGCCATTTACGACCTGTGGGGAATCCTCCGCCTCCTCTTCCGCGAAGACCGGAATCCGAAATCACTTTTATTACATCGTCGGGTGTCATTTCACGGAGAACTTTTTCGAGAGCAAAATAACCGTCACGAGCTATATACTCTTCAATTGACTCAGGATTTATGACACCGCAGTTGCGAAGCGCAACTCTCTTTTGTTTTTTATAGAAATCTGTTTCATTAAGAGATGCTGCAATATTTTCTTTTTTTATGTTATTTCCGCTTGTTTCATTGTATACAAGACGTTTAACAACACGTCCTTTAAGAAGATGTTCACTGACAATTTCCGAAACATCATCCGGTGTTACCATACTGTAAAATGTACCATCCGGATATACTATCATAATCGGACCGAGAGCACAGAGACCAAAGCATCCTGTCTGTACTATTTGAATTTCGCCATCAAGACCTTTAAGTTTAAGTTCTTCGGCGAGCTTCTCAATGATGACTTGACTTCCTGAAGACGTACATCCGGTACCGCCGCATACCAGTACATGTGAGCGAATCATAAATGTTTATCCTCCTAAAAATTATAACTTAGTAGCGCCTATTGTGTATTCACTAACTATCGAGCCGCCTTTAATGTGCTGTTCAATAACCTTCTTTGCGCGCTCAGCGTCCATTTTTACGTAGGTGACTTTTTCCTTGTCTTTTTCGTAAACTTCAACAACGGGTTCATATTGACAAATCCCGATGCATCCTGTCTGTGTGACTGTGACCTTAGCGGTAAGACCCGCTTCTGTAATACCTTCAACAAAAGCATTCAGAACGGGGCGCGCTCCGGCTGCAATTCCGCATGTAGCCATACCGACAACAATTCTTGTATCTCCGCTGGAGGTGCGAACAGAGACCTTGTCCTGCATTTTGGCTTTTATAGCCATGAGTTCCTCAAGTGACTTCATAATGTGGTATCCTTTCAATATAATAATTTAAATTTTTGTTTTGCTGATTATAAAATGTAATTAAACACAGCTTAAGTCATGTGGGCATCGAACTGTATTGTTCTCTTAAATAACCGTCAATCCAAGTCAGAATTTCCGGTTCTGATAGAGATATTTCTTCACCAAGCAGTTCTCTCAGCTGCGCACATGAAAGATTCACTGTCCCCGAGGGAGTAGTGTGTGTAAAG
>JAZODB010000220.1:0-2018 GCA_045596785.1 Eubacteriales bacterium | reverse complement strand
ATCGCTATGCCCGTTTTATTGACAATCGAAATAAAAATCAAATCGTATTGTCGTGTGGAGACGAACTTTTTGATATTGCTGATTATTCCGATGTTGGTGAAGAAGGCACCGAGGAGCAATATGAAACGGTGTTTCGTTATTTGCACACGTTATCTTCCGAGTACAGGAATGTTTTTGTGGACTATTATATCGGAGAATTACCGGTTAGAAGTATTGCCCAAAAGTATTCACTCCCCGAAACCACAATCAAATGGCGTTTGAACGTAGGACGCCAAAAAATCAGAGATAGGATAGGAGAAGCAAAAATGGATAAAGTATATAAAAGAATCAATTGGAATACGGAAATGTGCAACGGCAGCATGGATTCGGATGCATATCTTCACACACAGATTGCGCGCGCCATATGCCTTGCGGCTTATGAAAAGCCTTTGACAGTTGAGGAGATCAGTATCAGTACGGGTATTCCCGCGATGTATATTGAAGACGAACTCCCGCGTCTTGAATATGGAGATGCGATTCGCAAGGTGGGTAACAAATACGTAACCGATTTTATTATCTTTCGTTTGAAAGACAGAAAGCATACCGAAGATGTTTCCGCGTCGGTAATCGGTATGCTTGCAGATAAATTTGAAGTTATGCTGCGAGAAGCCGGAAATAAAATCTGCGCTTTGGATTTTTACGGCAATGATTTCGGTATAAGCAGACTTGGTTATATCATTGTTCCGTATCTGCTCAGACGAAAAATTCAGAACGTAAAAAATAAGCGCTTAAAGCTTGAAAACGGTCCGTATCCTCCGAGAAAGGACGGCGGCTTCGGTTGGTTTATCGTGGAGGAAACGGTCGATGAATCGGAAAACTGCTCAGAGTATAATTCCGGATGCAATGTTGCGGGAGACGATAGTGGCAGCGAGTACAATGTCCCGTCGCATGTATATTACTATTGGATAAGTAAATACTTTGATTACGGTATATACCATAACAAAGGAACATGCTGGATGTGCGCAAACGGCATACCACAAAACAGCGTAAACGGTGTTGTGTCCAAAGAAGCTCTTTCCGAAGAAGATGCCGCACATCTTATTAAAACAAATCTGCTTATAAAGTTAGATACGGGCTTTAGCTTAAATTTCCCACACTTTACCGCAGAGCAATTTGAAAAATTTGTTTCACTGTTCGATATAAATGATGAAAAACTCGATGATCTCCTTGCGGAGTGGATCGTAACCGTTCGCAATAATTTTGAAAGCTTTGTTCCGAAACATTTACATGATCAGATCAATCAGTGGGTCAGCTGCTATCTGCATCAAATTATCGGATATGTTACAGACGAGCTGATTCGCCGCGGTATATTGCGTAAGCCCGACAATGAAAAGCCTTTGACGGAAGGCGTATTCAGCGTTGAAGGAAATTATATCAATCCTTAAATAAGCTTACTGCCGAGAGTAACCGTTTGGTCGCTCTCGGCGATGCATTTCATTTGCTCTTATGAGTCGGGAAATCGAGCCATTATCATACGCGGCCGCCTTGAAACGCTCGAAAGAATATGATATAATATACCGAGAAAAATATTTTACTTTTTATAAAAATCCCCCTGCGTCAGGTATTGCTTGTTACGCTGCGTGATACTGTAAAATAGGGCTCAAGGAGGTGATAGCTATGTCAAAATACACAACGGGAGAAATAGCAAAGCTTTGCGGAGTATCGGTAAGAACGGTTCAGTATTATGATGACAGAGGCATTCTCATACCGAGCGAATTGAGCGAGGGCGGCCGCAGACTCTATACGGATGACGATTTGAAGCGAATGCATATTATCTGCTTTTTGCGTGAAGCGGGACTGCCTATAAACAGTATCTCGGCTTTGTTCACCGAGAAAAAGCCGGAAAATATTATTTCGATTTTGCTTGAACAGCAGGAGCAGGTTTTACGCGAGGAGCTTACCGAGCGCCAAGCAAAGCTTGAGCTGATCGAGGGCATCAAGCGCGAGCTTCGTGAGCTTGATAATTTCTCCGTTGAATC
>JAZODB010000219.1:0-1828 GCA_045596785.1 Eubacteriales bacterium | reverse complement strand
ATCAAAGAAATCATATATAATCTCGTTTAGCGGAAGTTTATAGTGAAGCTCTACCCTCTCGGTATCTATATACTTCATATCAATGAATACTCCGCGGCGGTCTTGACATAAATCCATAATTCCGCCTGTATAAGCTGCCGGAGTGATTACTGATGCCGACACAATCGGCTCCGACGCAACCTCTATTTCATCCGGAGATGGATAGTTTGTCGGGTTGTCTATTCGAACAACCTCGCCGTTTTTCTTTTTTATTTCATAGATAACGCTCGGTGCTGTTGTAATGAGGTCAAGGTTGAACTCTCTTTCAAGGCGTTCCTCAATAATTTCCATGTGCAGAAGTCCGAGAAAACCGCACCTGAAGCCGAAACCGAGTGCTATACTCGTCTCAGGCTCAAATGTAAACGCTGCATCGTTCAACTGAAGCTTTTCAAGCGCATCTTTCGTCTCGTTATATTTCGCCCCGTCTGCCGGATATATTCCGGCGTACACCATTGACTGAACTTTCTTGAACCCCGGAAGAGGCTCGTCTGCCGGAAGTTCAACATGAGTTACAGTATCTCCCACTTGCGTATCGCCTACGTTTTTGATTGATGCCGTGAAATAGCCAACCTCGCCGGCTGTCAGAACACCTGTGGCTCTGAGTCCGAAAGGATCCATAACTCCTACTTCAACCACATCAAATTCGGCACCTTTGTGCATAAGCTTGATTTTATCGCCCGTCCGAAGTGTTCCGTCCATCACACGGATATATACCACAACTCCGAGATAGCTGTTGTAAACCGAGTCAAAAATCAGGCATTTGAGAGGTGCGTTTTCATCACCGGAAGGCGCAGGAATATCGCGCACTATCGCATCCATAACATCACCGATATTAAGTCCTGTTTTCGCTGAAACAATCGGAGCACAATCTGCCGGAATCCCTATGACATCTTCAATTTCAGCTTTACACTTATCAGGCATTGCTGACGGAAGATCGATTTTATTTATAACAGGAACAATTTCAAGATTTGCGTCAACAGCAAGATATGCGTTTGCGAGAGTCTGCGCTTCTATCCCCTGTGTCGCATCAACAATAAGAAGAGCACCCTCGCATGCGTTAAGGGAACGTGATACTTCATAGTTAAAGTCAACATGACCGGGAGTGTCTATCATATTTAGCGCATACTTCTCTCCGTCAGGTGCGGTATAATCTATGCGGACAGCACGTGCTTTTATGGTAATTCCGCGCTCGCGTTCAAGATCCATATTGTCGAGAAGCTGCTCCTCCATGTCGCGTTTGTCAACAGTATTGGAAAATTCAAGTATGCGGTCGGCGAGCGTAGATTTCCCATGATCTATGTGTGCAATAATCGAAAAATTTCTTATATGCTTTTGTTTCTCGGTAAATGCCATAAAGTCTCCTCTGTATAAAGCATTCAAATGTTAGTTTAATAATATATTATACATATATTCACTGCAAAAATCAAGTAATCTTCTTAAATTCAATGCAATCAAGATAAATATTGCACCATATATTTATCAATACATAGTGTTGACAATTAAAAAGCAATAAGGTATAATATTTTATGTAATAAAAGTATTATATAAAGGAGGAAGGAATATGTCTCGATTTAAAAACGGAAGAGTTCTCCCAACCTCCCCGTATATATTAATTCACCCCTCATTGGCTGCGCATTATCTTCTCGAAGGACGTACGCTTGTCTGCCTGATACGCCACGGTCAGACGGATTGGAATCTGATTAAAAGGCTGCAAGGTCGGGAAAATGTGCCTCTAAACGAAGCAGGTCATGCTCAGGCAGCGAGAATATCCCATATAATAGAAAGCAAA
>JAZODB010000218.1:0-9079 GCA_045596785.1 Eubacteriales bacterium | reverse complement strand
GTTCTTTGCGGTAACTCTCGTTTCGGTGCTTTTGATGTTCGTTTTCGGTCTTGTTGCCGTTAATCTTAACACGAAGAACGTAGTAAACGAGCGCTTGAAGGAAGAAACCGAGCTTGCCGCAACCCTTATAAATGACAAGAGTGATTTTGCAAGCTTCGGTCAATATAATGACGACCCCGACCTGCGTATTACAGTTTTTGACCTTGACGGAAACGTGCTTTACGAAAGCGACACAACCGCTGAGCTTGAAAACCACGCCGATAGAGAGGAAATTATAAACGCCATAGCCGGAAATCCGACTACCGCTGAAAGATATTCCGATACCTTCAAGTGCGATATGACCTATTATGCGGTCAAAACAACACTTTCTGAAGGCAGCGCAGTCATTCTTCGTCTTGCCGTAAGAAGCAGTCAAGTCACATCTTATATCACCGCGCTGATACCTCTGCTCATTGTAGTTCTTGCGGTATCCTTGATAATTTCCTTTGTTCTTTCTAACATTCTCTCTCGCAACGTATCCTCAAAGGTAACTGAGATTGGTGATAGCCTTAAAAGCTTGAATGGCGGCGAATACGTTCCGATCAAAACCGATATGAGTGAGCCTGAGCTTTTTGCCGTTTTGAACCAGATCAACGAGCTAAATGCAAACATTCATAGTCATATTCGTGTTGCTGACGGTGAGAGAGTTAAGCTGAACACTGTGCTTGATAATGTATCTCAAAGCATCATTGCCCTTGATTTCTCAAAGAAAATCGTATTTGCCAACAAGAGCGCATTTTCTATGTTTAACGGCACACACCGTGATATTGGTCGTGATTTGATATTCCTCATCGAAAATCTTGAAATATACGAAAATATTTCGAGCCATTTGGGAGAGGATCACACCTTTACCTGCTCTTATAACGGTATGGAGCTTTCCGTGGTTATCAGTAATGTGACCGACGATGTGATTTCAGACGAGATAGCTGCAATTCTTATCATAACCGATATAACGGGGGAAAAGCTTATCCAAAAGCAAAAGAGCGATTTCTTCGCCAATGCTTCTCACGAGTTGAAAACACCTATCACGGTTATGCAGGGATTTGCCGAGGTTCTTATGAACAAGGAAGGCATTGACGATGCTTCCAAGAAGCAGCTTTGTCGAATCTATAAGGAAAGCCTTAGACTCGGTTCTCTTATCTCGGACATGCTTATGCTTTCAAAAATTGAAAGCGGAGATGCACCGAAGAGAGTTCTTTCCGAGGTTGCTCTTGAAGAAATTGCAAAAGAGGTTCTCGACGGACTTTCCGAAAAGGCACAAAGCAGAAATATCACCACAACGATTATAGGTTCGGCGAAGCTTACCGCAGACCAACCTATGATATTTGAGCTTGTCGAAAACCTTGTTTCAAACGCCATAAAGTATAACAAGGACGGCGGTTCTGTTACGATTTCGATTACCGACACCGATGCAGGCGTTTGCCTGCAAGTCAAAGATACGGGTATCGGTATCGAAAAGGAACACCTTCCGAGGCTCTGCGAGCGCTTCTACCGTGTTGATAAATCTCACTCCAAGCGTATCGGAGGCACGGGACTTGGTCTTGCCATCGTCAAGCACATCTGCGCTATCAGCGATGCTGAGCTTTCCATTGAAAGTGATTTCGGAGTAGGCACGACTGTAACAGTGGTTTTTAGCAAACAAAAATAACAAAAACAACCCACTACAATATCCTCACGGGATACCATAGTGGGTTGTTTGCTTATTCAGTTAATGTTTCTATCGCAATCTGCATACCGAGCTTGAAAGCATACTCTAAGATAGCTGCTTCTGCCAAACTCATATACTCACTCCAACAATCGTGGAATTTTTCGAATACCTCTTTTGGCAGCGAGGCGGGGGATGATAGTTTCAAGCTTTTCGTTTGCTTCAATGTCTGTCTCGTGCAACCGAGCGTTCAACTTGCCTTCGGTCAAGAGCGTAGTATACCTTCCGCGACGGTAGTTCTTGATGTAATCAAGGTGCATCCGTCCGTATTTGCCGATCTGATAGTCGGTCTGTTCGGGAAGGGTTACGTTAGGAATAAGGTGTCCGTTTTCCTCTCGGTAAGTTCCTCCGAGGTTTTCGTAAAGGGATTCAAAGTTCTTTTTCATTGTAGTATCCTCCAAAATTAGATTTTGATTTTACTACAATTCATCCTCGCATCCAAAGCAATCAACAAAGTTTGAAGGGAACCTGCTCTATCGCAGGTTCCCTTCGGGGAGTTTTTTGCTTTTGAGAAAAATCAAAATAATGAGAAATCGCACACTTTCGGCGTAATACAAAGAGTGCCGTTGCCGATACTTTGCGGCAGACATTTCTTCATTCTTGAATCCGACAGTCAAGCGTTATTCGCGAAAAATTCCTCCGCATAGCGCACGGTTTGCATTGCGTCTTTGGCATAGAAATCGGCTCCTATCATCTCCGCGTACTCTTTTGTAAGAACCGCACCTCCCACCACAACTCTCACCTCAGATTTATTCCTCAGCAAATCTATTGTTTCTTTCATGGCGGGAACGGTAGTTGTCATCAGCGCACTCAGTCCGACGAGACGTGCTCCGCTTCGCTCAACCGCATTAACCACTTCCTCGGGCTGTACATCTTTTCCAAGGTCAATTACGGAAAAACCGTAATTTTCAAGCAGTACCTTCACAATATTTTTCCCAATATCGTGTATATCGCCCTTAACCGTAGCAAGAACAATCTTTTTTTCGCCGCCCGAACCGCAATCACCGACAGATGATTTCATTTTCTCCCGAATCACCTCAAAAGCGGATTTAGCTGCCTCCGCGCTCATTAAAAGCTGCGGCAAAAATACGGTTTTATTTTCGAATCCCTTTCCCACATAATCAAGCGCGGGAATTATAAACTTATCTATTATATCAATGGACTTTTCGGTTTCAAGCAAATGCTCGGCACACTCACGCGCCGCTTCGCACAAGCCTTTTTCTATACAGCGGCTGAGAGTATTTTCAGCTTCGACTGCATTTTCGGATTTTTTAGTAACAATTGAGCTTTCGGAATGTATGCTTGAGGCAAAACCGATGTACATAGCACACATTTCATCCATTGCCGTAAGAGCAAGATACGAATAGTAGCTTTTCATCATATCCGCGGATGACGGATTGATAATAGCACAGTCGAGTCCGGCACCGAGTGCCATTGTGAAAAATGTTGAGTTAATAATCTGTCTCTGCGGCAGTCCGAAAGAAACATTAGATACTCCGAGCGAGGTTTTGATTCCGAGCTTTTCTTTTATCATCCGCACCGCTTCAAGAGTAATTTTTGCGCTGTCGGGATTTGCGGAAATCGTCAATGCGAGCGGATCGGCAACAATATCCTTCTTCGGAATACCGTATTCTGCGGCTCGCTCCACTATTCTCCGAGCAATCTCAAGCCGCTCCTCCGCGGTATTCGGAATACCGTTTTCATCAAGCGTTAACGCAACGATAACCCCACCGTACTTAGCTGCAAGCGGAAGAACCTCACGCAGGCTCTGCTCTTTGCCGTTCACGGAGTTTATCATTGCTTTTCCGTTATACAGCCTGAGCGCACGCTCCATAGTCTCAGGGTTCGATGTATCCACTTGAAGCGGCAGTGATGTAACCGACTGCAAGGATGTAATAACCCTCTCCATAATCTTTGTTTCATCTATTTCGGGAAGTCCCACATTAACATCAAGGATATGCGCTCCGTTCTCCTCCTCAGCGATTCCCTCACGCAAAATGTAGTCTATATCATCGCGGCGAAGTGCTTCCTTAAAGTCTCGCTTTCCCGTGGGATTTATGCGCTCACCGATTATAACAGGTTTTTTCCCTATTTCAACCGCATGCGAATATGATGACACCAACGTTTCGTTCTTTTGTTCGGGATATGAAAACGGAATATCGGCACATTTGGATACGGTTTTATTTATATATTCCGGAGTTGTGCCGCAACATCCTCCGAGCACGCACGCACCGAGAGCGGCAATTTCCGCCATTGAATCCGAAAAATCGTCAGCGCCCACATCATATACCGTGGTGCCGTTTTCGCTTCTCGGAAGTCCGGCGTTCGGATTTACAATAACAGGAAGCGAGGAGTACCGAAGAAGCTCCTGTACGACAGGAAGCATTTGCTTCGGTCCCAAGGAACAGTTGATGCCGAGCGCATCCACACGAAGCCCCTCAAGAATCGCAACCATCGCCTGCGGCGTTGCTCCCGTCATAAGCTTTCCCGATATATCGTAAGCATTGGTAACGAAAACAGGAAGCGAAGTGCTTTCCTTTGCAGCCAAAACAGCCGCTTTAGTTTCATACGAATCGTTCATGGTTTCAATGAGGATGAGATCGGCTCCTGCCCTCTCTCCCGCAATCATACCCTCAGCAAACAGCGCAACGGCATCCTCAAAGCCGAGATCCCCCATAGGCTTCAGAAGATGCCCGAGAGGGCCCACATCGTATGCGACATACTTTCCTCCTCCGCACGCTGTGACAGCCGTTTTTGCAATGCTGACAGCGGAAGTCACGATTTCAGCCACATTCTCGAATTTCAGTCTGCTCGCCCCGAATGTGTTTGCACATATAATATCCGCACCGGCACGGATGTAAGCTTCATGCAGACTGCGTATTACATCAGGATGAGTAATATTCCAAGTCTCAGGCATTTCTCCCGAACGAAGCCCCTTTTCTATGAGCAGGGTACCCATTCCGCCGTCAAAAAAAAGACGACCGCTCTTTAGTTTTTCCGTAATCCTCATAGAAGCTCTCCCTCTATATCTTCCACTCCGACAACAGCAGTCACAGACTTTGTCGGAGTCATCATAAGACTTGACGTCAAAGCAATACCGATATTCTTCGGCGCCTTCAACATATTGATAAATTCATTTTGATATGCCAAGCTTAAATCGCCGTATCCGGGACTGAATCTTCGCCGCAGCTTCACACCGCAAGACAGCTTTTCACAAAGCGAATCGCACAATCCCTCAATTGCCGCTGATGCCAGCGAATCCGCGGCAAGCCCGCGTGATGCGGACATCGAGGTCATCCGAGAGATAAATCTGTCAACAGAAATTCCGACGGTAGCCGAAAAAAGATACGCCGATGTGCATCCGCGCAAATTCCGCTTGAAATCCAAGCTTTCGATTTCAAGCGGACCGAGCAGCACTGTGCTTTCCGAAACATGCACAACATCAAGCAGCGTATAGCATGCCTTGCAATTTATGTTTTTTCTCAAAAGCTCGCATACATCGGACACCATCTGCAAAAGCTGGCCATCGCAAGTGCCTCCGCGTACTCCCATATAGCGCAGTGCTTCATCAAAATCTATTCTTATATCGTAGGCAGACGGGCAATAAAACGAAATATCTCCCGTCATTTGATTATTTCCGAAATATTCTTCTGTATTTGCGCCGCAACGTCGGGTTTATCCATTGAATATACATGAACGGCATTTATTCCGTTTGCAAAAAGGTCAATAATCTGCTCTGTGGCGTACGCGATTCCCGCCTGCTTCATCGACTCGGGGTTGTCACCGTATCGTTCAACTATACGCACAAACCTCTGCGGAAGCATAGTTCCCGAAATCTTGCAGATTCTCTTAATGGAGTTCGGATTTGTCACGGGCATAATACCTGCCGCGACGGGAACACTTATTCCCGCTTCGCGCAGACGGTACATGAAATTATATAAGATATTATTGTCGAAAAACATCTGTGTGGTAAAATACTCGCACCCTGCCTCAACCTTTATTTTCAGGCATCGTATATCCTCCGCCGACGTAGCACTTTCCGGATGCCCCTCGGGATAGCATGCTCCGCCGATGCAAAATCCGCCGTATTCCTTAATTTCCGCAATCAAATCGGAAGCATAGCGGTACTCAAGCTTGTCGGGATTAAATCCCTCGGGAATATCCCCTCTGAGCGCGAGAATGTTCTCTATTCCGCATTCTCTGAGCTTGTCGAGTTCTTCTCTTATTTTTATTTTGCTCGACGAAATACAGCTGAGGTGCGCCACCGCATCAACTCCGGATCCTCCCTTGCAGATATTTGAAGCTATCCGAGCAGTATAATCCGATGTGCCTCCGCCCGCACCGTATGTAACGCTCATATATGATGGGCGCAGTGCGGCAATTTCCTCTGTCGCGCGCTTTATCTTTTCAAAGGTTTCACTTGTTTTCGGAGGAAAAACCTCAAAAGACAGAGACGATTTGCCCGAATTAAGTATGTCAATTACTTTCATATACGCTCCTCTTCACATTAAATATCTATTTATCTAAACCTCAGCAGTGCATCTTCGATTTTGC
This sequence comes from Eubacteriales bacterium, assembly GCA_045596785.1. GTDB lineage: Bacteria > Bacillota > Clostridia > Oscillospirales > CAG-272 > UMGS1696. The sequence goes on along the minus strand of JAZODB010000218.1, from coordinate 2,781 downwards.
CTCACTCTCAATCGGAAAACAATGCAGTTGACAAATACCTATCACCCGTATCGGGAAGAAGCACAACTATCGTTTTGCCTTTATTCTCCGCGCGCTTCGCTATTTCGACAGCAGCCCATACCGCGGCTCCCGCAGATATCCCGACAAGTACGCCCTCAAGCTTACCGATTTGTCTGCCAATATTAAATGCCGCTTCATCCTCAACTGCAATTACCTCATCATAGACCTCTGTGTTCAGCACCTCGGGAACAAATCCCGCACCTATTCCCTGAAGTCCATGCGCTCCCGCAATACCGGTCGATAATACCGCAGACGAAGCAGGCTCAACCGCAATAACCTTTATGTCGGGATTCTTCGATTTGAGATACTCTCCGACTCCCGTGATTGTTCCGCCCGTGCCCACGCCCGCGACAAAAATATCAACCCCTCCGTCGGTATCCTCGTATATTTCGGGACCCGTGGTTTCAAAATGCGCCTTAGCGTTCGCAGGATTCACAAACTGCCCCGGAATAAAGCTGTTCGGTATATCGCGCGCAAGCTCCTCCGCTTTTTTTATAGCTCCCGACATACCCATTTTTCCATCCGAAAGTACAACCTCGGCACCGTATGCTTTCATAATCTGTATGCGCTCCACGGACATCGTGTCAGGCATAACGATAATAACGCGGTATCCTCGTGCGGCGGCTACCGACGCAAGACCGATTCCCGTATTACCGGAAGTAGGTTCGATTATTACAGAGCCGCTTGTCAAGATTCCTCTTTCCTCGGCATCCTCAATCATTTTCTTTGCAACTCTGTCTTTTACAGAGCCGGCAGGATTAAGATATTCAAGCTTTGCGATAAGTCTTGCCTCAAGTCCGAATTTCTTTTCGATATTCGTAAGCTCAAGAAGAGGTGTTTTTCCGATAAGAAAATCTACCGAAGTGTATATTTTTTCCATAATTCCATACTTTTCGTTCTATAAATTTACAAATCACAATAAGAGCACGTTGCTTATATTGAAACATTCCGACATATAAAATATCGGGAAGTATAAAAAGTTCTCCGAGTTAAGAAAACAATGCACAGCTCGGTTAATCGTGCGGTATTTTCCAAAAACGATTCCGCTTTCGTAAGCACAAAAATTCCCCTACGTAAATCTTATTGACTTCAGTAATTATAGCACATATTATAAGTTATGTCAATTAATTTAATACAATTGAGCAGAAACATATTTACCATAACAGCACTGTAAATTTACAATTTTGAAATACATGATGTAAAATAAAATGTTAATATTTAAACATATCAACAACTGTTAATCGGAGTCTGTAATGAAAAAAATACGTCTTGATTTGACTGACAAGGAACGCGAAATACGCTCAAAAAAGCTTAACAAATTCGTATACATCGCTGTAATGATAAGCTTTATAATCCCGATTGCCTTTCTTATAGTGATGCTTTGCGTGGGCGGAATCGGAGATTACGCAACATCTGATGTCGGATATCATTCCGCCGCCGACTACACACTGATGCTTGTACAATGCGTTCTCGGCGTTGCAGTCATGCACATTCCCTCGATACTATCAAAAAAATTCAAATTTGAGTTGCCAACCAAGCTGTATACCTTGTACATTGTTTTTCTGTACTGTGCAATATTCCTCGGTGAAGTAAGAAGCTTCTACTATTTAGTGCCTAATTGGGACACAATACTCCATGCAATGAGCAGTATGATGGCGGGATTTTTCGGCTTGATGTCGGTTTACATTTTAAACCGCGACGAGCATATTGTTGTACGCATGTCTCCGTTTTTCATATCCCTGTTCGCCTTTTTCTTTTCCGTAACAATCGGAACCCTATGGGAAATATACGAATTTGCGTTCGACGGAATACTCGGACTGAATATGCAAAAAATAATATCAGATACGGGCGAATATTTAGTCGGGCGTACCGCCCTCAGCGACACAATGAAGGATATAATCGTAGATACGCTCGGTGCTCTCACGGCATCAATAATCGGGTATTTATCAATAAAGCATGAAAAAAACTGGTTTGTGCCGGAGCTTAAGGATGACTCGGAATCGCCGAAAAAAGATTCATAAACAATAGAGCTTCACTCTTAAGGACAGTTTTGTAGCACATTACCTACCGACAAGAAATGAATATGGATTTTTCTATTGTTCCTAACGTAAAAATTGAAAAACATAAACCGCAAATTGATTTTCTGCGCTTTTTATGCTATAATAGAGGGGTACCCCTATTCGTTTGTTAAACCCTGATAAAAAATTGACAGAGGATAAAACAATGCAAAATATAATGAAAGTTGGCATCTTGGGCGCAGGCACATGGGGCGTTGCTCTTGCAAGAATGCTATGCAATGCAGGTAACTCAGTAATCGTTTGGTCTGCTATTGAAAAGGAGATAGATAATCTTTTAGCAACCGGAAGGCATCCGAATTTTTCCGATGTGGATTTACCGAAGCAAATCGTATATACAAAGGATATCCAAGAAGCTTGTTCAGGTATGGATATATTAGTATTTGCTGTTCCGTCGCCCTTTGTTAGAGTAACGACAAGAAAGGCGGCACCTTATATAGTGGACGGACAGATAATCGTAGATGTCGCTAAGGGAATTGAATCGGAAACACTCTATACGATGACCGAGATTATTTCAGACGAGCTTAGAAACCCTACGGTAAAGTTAGTTGCTCTGTCAGGTCCGACTCACGCAGAAGAAGTGATTAAGGATCTTCCTACGGCTATCACATCGGCAAGTAACGATGCTGAAGCGGCAGTAACGGTT
>JAZODB010000217.1:0-5738 GCA_045596785.1 Eubacteriales bacterium | reverse complement strand
TATTTCAAATTTTGATTTATGTCAAGATTAAATTGCTTCCTTCTTCTTTTTGTGATATAATTTATAAATAAAATGTCTGATAATGTTAAAAATAATTCTGACTGCGAGGTTAGGACAATGAGTTTTTTTGAAAAAATTCTTGAACTTATATACCCGGAGGAGTGCGTTTTGTGCGGAGCAACAAACGCTGTGCATAAATCACTATGCCGAGATTGCTGCAATAAGTATGCTTCCGAGACTTTTGAAAAATGCGGAAGATGCGGAATGAATGCATCAAAATGTACTTGCGGAAATGAATTTGCAAAAGATACAAAAACCTTGATAGACGGAAAAGCTTCGCTTTCGCTTACGTTTTATATTAATGCGGCTCATAGGGCGAACGAGGGCAGGATTACCGAAAAAATGATATTTGCGCTGAAATCAAAGGGGGATTTTGCGGATTTTTTTGCATCAGAGCTTAGTCGTATGATAAAAACCGAGTTTGAAAAATCCGGGTTAACTCTTTCGGATTGGACTTTAACCTATGCTCCGCGCTCTGTTTCTAAATTTTATGAATGTGGGGTAGACCAAGGCGAGGAGATCGCAAAGCGCCTTTCAAAGCTTCTTTTGATAAAGTGCAAAAAACTTTTCTTGAGAACGCGCAGTGAGGAGCAGAAGAATCTCGACATGGAAAAAAGAATCATAAACGCATCAGAGACCATAATCATACGTAAAAATGCCGTAAAAATCGGAGGGAAGTATTTGCTGTTCGATGATATCATTACAACGGGCGCTACAATTACTGCCGCAGCAAAGCTGCTTTATAAGCACGGCGCCGCGGAGGTTTTTCCGATTTCCATAGCGAAAACTCTATTATACTATGACATCAAAACCGATTTTTAATTTTATATAAATATCAAATGCGATAATTTTGAAAATGTGACACAAATTTACATTCATAATTAAGTAATATATGATTCATAATATTAGCGGGGAAAAAACTTTCCCTGAGAAACAAAATTAATCTGAAAATTGAATGGAGATTAAAAATGTCACAGAAGAGCAATAAGATCGTAGTTCCCGAAGCTAAGGCTGCTATGGAACAGTTCAAAATGGAAGCTGCAAACGAAGTCGGTGTAAACCTTAATAAGGGTTACAACGGTGATCTTACCTCCCGTCAGGCCGGCTCTATCGGCGGTCAGATGGTCAAGAAGATGATTGAGAAGTACGAGAACGATATTTCCGCAAAATAAGTTAAACAAAATTTTGTAGAATAATCGAACAGAAAAAGCCCTTTGCTTCATGTTATGATACAAAGGGCTTTTTCGATTCCGTCGAAGTTGTCGATTTGTGAATCATATCCGATATATATTACGAGCATTTAATATATTTACGAAAATCTTGACAAATATATTAAATTATAGTACAATGAAAACAGTTGATGTGGAATTACAGCTTTTGTGAATATCTGCTCAAAGTATATAAAAATCGCCGCGATTCCGCACTTGAAACGAAAGCAATCAAGTAAACGCGAAAATCGCTGAGCTTACGGCAAAACCGATAAACGACGAGTACATAGCAGTAAATATAAAACTTTATAATACAAACACTTGTGATACAAATAATTACTGATAAGGAGACTGTTATGATAGGTATTTCAGAAAAGGCACCGGATTTTACTCTTTTCGATAAGGATGGGAAGTCTGTTTCACTGTCTGATTTTTTTGGCGAAAAAGTTGTACTTTATTTTTATCCGAAGGACAATACTCCCGGATGTACACGTCAAGCGTGCGCTTTTGCTGAGGCTTACAACGAATTTCGTGAAAAAAATATTACTGTAATAGGGGTAAGCCGAGACAGCACGGAATCACATCAAAAGTTTGCGAAAAAATACAATCTTCCGTTTGTTTTACTTTCTGATCCTGAGCTTAAGGTTATCAATGAATACGGTGTGTGGCAGGAGAAAAAGCTTTACGGAAAGGTGTTCATGGGGATTGTACGCACAACATTTATTATAGATGAAAACGGTATGATAGAAAAAATTATGCCAAAGGTAAAGCCCGACACAAACGCAAAAGAAATCCTTGAATACCTTAACAGATAAGCTTTTATTCAATTAAAACAGCCGCTGCGCTTACATTATCGAAGTAAGCGCGGCGGCTTTTTGTTTGTGTTTCGTCAAAGACGATTGTTAATTTTTAAATTAAAATACGGGAACAACTGCTTTATCGTAAGAGTTGTTTATAAAGTCGCGTACCGTATCGCTGAGCAGAGCTTCAATGAGAGCAAGAATTTTGGGATCATTTTCGTTGCCCTCTTTTACAACAAGAATGTTTGCATAGGTATTGAATGCAGCTGATTCCGAGTTCTCCGCAGCGATAGCTTCGGATACCTTGAGTCCGGCTGAGATTGCGTAGTTTCCGTTAATTACAGCACAGGAGACCTCTCCGAGTACACCGGGAATAAGAGCAGCTTCCATTTCGCGTATGTCAACGTTCTTCGGGTTTGATACGATGTCATTTTTTGTAGCTTCAAGACCGACACCCTCCTTAAGCTCAAGTACACCGTTGGCTTCAAGAAGGAGAAGGGCACGTGCTTCATTTGTAGCATCGTTAGGAACAGCAATTATAGCTCCGTCGGGAAGATCTGAGAGGGATGAACATGTACCTGCGTAAATTCCGTAAGGCTCAAAATGAATTTTGGCAACGGAAACGAGCTTAGTACCTCTTTTAGCGTTGAAATCGTCAAGGTATGGCTGATGCTGGAAAAAGTTTGCATCAACATCTCCGCTGTCTGTGGATGTATTGGGAATAATATAGTCATCCATTACTTTAACTTCGAGGGTATAGCCTTTTTCTTGAAGAGCGGCTTTGCACTGCTCGAGAATTTCGGCGTGCGGGGTTGAGCTTGCAGCAACAGTGATTGTATTGTCGTCCTTATTGCTACATGAAACGAGTGCGAGGGTGCAGAGTACAACTGCGAGAGCGAGAGTGATAATTCTTTTCATTTTTTATCTCCTTGTTTAAAATTTTATATAATCATTTGCCGCGTATTCTCTTGTCTCCGGTTTTTGCAAGATAGCTTAGAACTTCTTGGCTTACTTGGACAAGAATAATAAGAAGCAGTGATGCTATATACATAACGGGATAATTGGAACGGTACAGACCGTACTGAATTGCTATCTGACCGAGACCTCCGCCTGCAATAAGGTATGTCATCGGTGTGTATCCGAGTATTGTGGTAAGAGCTATTGCCCCTCCCGTAATCAGAGAAGGCTTAGCTTCCGGAATCAGCACTTTCGTGATTATCTGAAAGTTGTTTGAACCCATAGACTGTGCAGCCTCAATAACTCCGAGATCGACCTCACGAAACGACGATTCAATCATTCTTGCAACAAACGGTGCCGCAGCTATGACGAGATGGAATATGAAAGTGTTGTCACCGATGAGTGAACCGACAACTATTTTTGCGAGCGGCTGTGTCATAAGCAGTAGGATTATAAACGGAATTGAGCGGAGAACATTTACTATAAATCCCACTGCGGAATTTAGAGTGCGATTTGGAAAAATGCTTCCATCAGAGGTGCAGTAGAGAAGAACTCCCACAGGTATTCCGATTAAATATGAAATCAGCGTTCCGACAAATGTAATTTTAAGTGTAATAAGGATACCCTCTCCGTACATCGCAAGATTTCCGCCGCCGAAGCATTCGTTGAGAAATTCGTTCATTTTATGACCTCCTCGTATTTTATGTTGTGTGAATCGAGGTATTTTCGTATACGGCCAACGGCAGCTTCATCGTCTGGTAATTGAATGAGCATCTGACCGTACGCTTTTCCTGCTATGATTTTCGTGTCCGCCCCCATGATGTTTACAGCCGCCTTACATTCGATTGACATTGCAGATATTACGGGCTCGGCATAGGACTGACCTTCAAATACGAGTCTTATTGTACGATTGGCTATATGGGAATCCACATCATGCTTGGGAAAAATAAGGTCTCGCGCTGTTTCGGACTGCGGTGCGACGAATATATCTTTGACATATCCTTCTTCCGCGACACTTCCGTGATCGAGAACAGCCACACGGTTGCATATTTGTTCAACGACTTTCATTTCATGAGTTATTACAACTATTGTAACCCCCATTGTTTCGTTTATATTTTTCAGAAGTTCGAGAATCGCACGTGTGGTGTTCGGATCAAGTGCACTTGTAGCTTCGTCGCAGAGAAGCACCTCGGGATTTGTGGCAAGTGCACGTGCAATAGCGACTCTTTGCTTTTGTCCTCCTGACAGTTGTGCCGGATATGCGGAAAGTCTGTCCTCAAGCCCTACTATTGTGAGAAGCTCCTTTGCACGATTAACAGCCTCTTTTTTGGGGACACCTGCAATTTCCAAAGGATAGCATACATTTTTAAGAGCTGTGCGTTGTGCAAGCAGATTGAAATTTTGGAATATCATAGAAATTGAGCGTCGTGTTTCAAGAAGTTGTTTTTTTGAAAGCGAAGAAAGGCTCACGCCTTTAAATTTTACTTCTCCAGATGTAGGAGTTTCAAGAAAGTTAATACATCTGACAAGAGTTGATTTTCCGGCACCAGACAACCCGATTATTCCGTAAATATCTCCTTTTTCGATTTTCAGAGATACATCTCTTACCGCTTCCACTGAGTCGTGACTTGTGTGGAAGGTTTTTGTTACATTACAAAGCTCTATCAAGTAGTTCTCCTTTCGGGATTATGCGTGCCCCTGCAATAAAACAGCCCGGAACCTTTTTGTTCAGGCTTCCGGACTTTCCGTTATCTAAGCAAATATAAGCCGTGCTTTTTAATCTGAGTGCAACGACTAAAACGCCCGTCGGAAAATCCGGGCGGAGAACATTCGGCAGGTTTCTAAAGCTATACCGTTATTTCTCGTGTAAACAGTCATTGCAGATCCTCTTTTGATATCATTTATGTAATTATAACACGTATAATGTGCATTTGTCAAGCAGGATTTTAAAAAATTATTAATAATCCTGCGCTATACAAGTTACTGTCAACATAGTGATTTGTGCAAAGAATCCTATCAAATACTTTGCAGATACGATTTGCGTTTTAGTGTATGGCAAAGTACCAACATACTCCGTCCAACGACTGCGTACATCATAGTCAAGCAGATTGACGGGAATCATACCGCAGAGCAGACAATGATAAAAAACGAAGAACATATTTCCTTTACTCATAAGCGAAAGAATGATGAAACCAATGCCGACAAAAAGATAGTACCTGTTTGCCGCCGGGATAGAAGATAAAGCCCTTTGTTGCTCATTCGGGTTCAAATACTATCGTATCGTCGGGTTCTTCCTTCCGCGTCGTACCTTGTGCCAAAAACGCGCCTATTGCTTCATTGTCTGCGCGGTAATAGTCGCCGAGATAGATGGCGCAAGTTACTACGATAATTGCAAGAGCGAGAACGACCGATGTTGTGATGATAAATATTTTTCGTTTTCGTTTATCTGCTAAAAAGCTCATTCCGTTTTCCTCAAATATCAAAAATATGTTTTTGTAATTATATCGTAATTTTATGAATAATTCAATCGTATTGCCTATCTTTGCCTACTGCACCGCAAATTTTGAGGGCTGATCACTTTGTTCGGTCGACCTTTTCGCTTTATAGGATAAAGTATCGATTCGTCAAAAAGCAACATATAATGTAATGGTGCTTCACCAAAAATCTATAGAGGAGGTAATTTTATGAGCAGACAAAATCCGTTTATGCGAAG
>JAZODB010000216.1:0-2630 GCA_045596785.1 Eubacteriales bacterium | reverse complement strand
GCATCCCGACGGCTGTGGTCAGTCTTACGCTTGCGGGGATGCACTCATACAATGAGCTCCTTCAAATCGAAGATGTCAAAGCGTTTATGTCGCTTATAGGCGAGATAGTTAAATGCGGAGCCCTTAAAAAAGAAAACATATCGGAGAAACATCATGTCTGAATACAATAACCACACATCCGCCGAGCTTCTGCCCGTTCTTGCGGCTGCGTTCGGTCCGTCGGGATGCGAAGGAAACGTTGCGGATATTATAAAGGAATTTATCTCTCCGTACGCCGATGAAATAACCTATGACGGACTCGGCTCCGTCATAGCGTTATACCGCGCGCGGATTTTGCAAAAGCCGTATGACAGCGAGGAGGAGCCTGCGGCACCGAGCGGCGCTCCCGACGTCTCGCGTCTTATGCTTTGCGCTCACATGGATGAGCCCGGATTCATGGTAAAATCAATAGATGCTGACGGATATTTGAAAATCGCGCCCCTCTGCGGAAAGAATCCGAAGATTCTCGCGGCGCGAAACGTCACTGTCGGAGACGAAAACCGAAAAACGATAGGATATATCGGTGTAAAGCCCACCCATCTCGGAGGAAGCGGAGATTTTGACTCGCTGTACATCGATATAGGTGCAAAAGATAAGGAAGAAGCCGAAGATCATGTAAAAATCGGTGACTTCGGAACATATCGTTCCGATTTCGTTCGCTTCGGGCAAGGCGGCTCTCACCTCAAATGCAAAGCACTCGACAGCCGCACAGGCTGTGCTATACTTTGTACGCTCATCAAAAATCTATGTGAATCCAAAGCCGCACTTCCGTTCGACACGTATTTTGTATTTACCTGCCGTGATGAAATCACAAGCTCAAGCGCAGGTGCCGCCGCGCGAAAAATAAATCCCGATTACGCTGTGATAATCGGCGGAGAATCAGCAAATGATATCTGCGGAGAAGATTACAGTACCTCGGTTATGCTCGGCAAAGGAGCAGTCGTCTCTATCATGGACCGCGGCACCATATATGATAAGGAAATGTTTAATTTCATTCTGCAAGCTGCCGAAAAAAACAACATCCCCGTTCAAATGAAAAAATACGTAACTGCGTCAAACGGCGCGGCGTTTGCAAACCGCGCTCTCACAGGTGTAAAGTGCGCCGAAATTTCAGTACCTGTCAGATACAGCCGCACCGCCTCGTGCACAATTTCGGAGGCTGACTTTGATGCAGCCGAAAAGCTAATCTCATCCGTAATTGCAGAACTATGCGTATAAAAAATTTCAATCGGAGTTTAATATGTTTAATTTAATCAAAAAAATCATGAAGCCCGTCTCGGTATCGGGACACGAGCAGGAAGTAAACGGAATTATCGCAGAGGAGATTACAAAATATGTTGATTCCGTTCGAATCGACGCAATCGGAAATCTTATTGCCTACAAAGCGGGGTGCTCGGAAAACAAGAGAAAGGTTATGTTTGCGGCGCACACTGACGAAATCGGTTTTATTGTTACATTTATTGAGGAAAGCGGATTCATACGCTTTGCTTCAATCGGCGGTATAAATTTCACCGCCGCCGCATACAGCAATGTTATCTTTGCAAACGGAGTACGCGGAGTTCTCGTGCCCGACAGCGGAGTGAATGCCGCAGATTTCAAGCAGGACAATTTTTCCGTTGATATCGGAGCAAAAAACAGACGCGACGCAGAACGCAGGGTTAAGCTCGGAGATACGTTCGCCGTCGAATCGAATCTTGTGAAGCTCGGCGGCAGCAAAATCTCAGGCAGACCGCTTGACGACAGAATAGGATGCGCCATACTCATCGAAGCCGCAAAAAAAATCTTTGAATCGGGATGCGCCAATGATGTATATTTCTGCTTCACGGCGCAGGAGGAGGTCGGATGCCGCGGCTCAATCACCGCAGCTTACGGAATCATGCCCGACGTCGGAATTGCGCTTGATGTTACGGGAACGGGAGACACCGTCGGAGCAAAGCCCATGGAAGTGAAGCTCGGCGGCGGTGCATCTGTAAAAATCAAGGATTCAAGCGTAATCTGCGACCGCAATTTAGTCGCAAAGATGAAGAAAACCGCCGAAGCAAACAATATAAAGTACCAGCTTGAGATACTCCCCTACGGTGGAACGGACACCTCATCGATTCAAAAAACAGGCGCGGGTGCGCTTGCGGGATGCATCTCCATACCGACGAGGTACATCCACACTCCCACAGAGACAATCGACATGAACGACGTTATCGAATGTGTAAAACTCACCGCGGCTCTCGCAAACGCAGATTATTCCGATATATGCATATAACGGGATATCGGCAAAAATCCCTGTTGTAATGTCAAATTCCTCCTCCGCCGAAATATTCCGTCAAAAAACATTCAAATTAAATTGTTTTTTTCAAAAAAAGGTGTTGACAAAAGCTCGCCGATATGATATAATAACATCGTCCTTGAAAGTTCAGGTAAAAGTCACTAAATCGAGGGCACGTTAATTGTATAATATGCTGGTGTGGCTCAATGGCAGAGCAGCTGATTTGTAATCAGCAGGTTGTTGGTTCGACTCCGATCACCAGCTCCAGGGGGAATTCCCGAGTGGCCAAAGGGGACAGACTGTAAATCTGCTGGCACCGCCTTCGGTGGTT
>JAZODB010000215.1:0-1760 GCA_045596785.1 Eubacteriales bacterium | reverse complement strand
GAATGTGGATTTCTTTCAAATCCCGAGGAAAGAGCACTTCTCGAATCTTCTGAGTATCAGCAAAAAATTGCCGCCGTTGTTTTTTCTTCAACTGCCGAATATCTCTGCGGAAAATAAAAAAGCCTTGTAAAAAAGTGCAATTTAATGTATAATTATGATATCACAGAATAATCTGATAATTAATAAAAGCGGTAGAATTTATGAAATCATCTAAAACAATATACGTATGCAGCGAATGTGATTACCAAAGCTCTAAATGGCTCGGAAAGTGCCCGCAGTGCAATTCTTGGAACAGCTTTTCCGAAGAAACATATACTGCACCGTCAAAATCACAGATTTCGTCACACGCAGGGTTTAAAGCCTCTTCATCAGAACATGCAGTACCATTCGGCGAATTTGAAATACCGAATTATCTGCGCCACAGCACCGGAATAGGTGAATTTGATCGGGTACTCGGGGGCGGACTTGTTGAAGGCTCGGTTGTACTCCTTGCGGGAGAGCCCGGAATCGGCAAATCAACACTTCTGATGCAGCTATGCGGACAAATCGGCAACTCCTGCAAAATTTTGTATGTATCGGGAGAGGAATCCAAAGGTCAGTTAAAAATGCGCGCGGACCGTCTCGGCATAAGTGCGGAATTTCTATATGTTCTAACCGAAACAAATATTGCGGATATCATATCCGAATACGACAAAATCAAGCCGGATATAATGATAGTAGATTCAATACAAACAATGTATTCCGATGTTTCATCATCTATGAGCGGTAGTGTAACTCAAGTCCGCGAATGTGCCTCCATGCTCATCGAACGTGCAAAATCCGACGGTGCCTCGGTAATAATAGTTGGGCATGTAAACAAAGAAGGCGGTATTGCAGGACCAAAGGTACTCGAGCACATGGTTGATGCCGTAATCTGCTTTGAAGGTGACCGAAGACAGCCGCACAGAATCGTTCGCGCCATAAAAAATCGTTTTGGCTCCACAAATGAAATAGGCGTATTCGAAATGTGTGAAAACGGACTTGAAGAAGTAATCAATCCGTCGGCAATGCTTCTCGACGGACGTCCGACGGGTGTAAGCGGAAGCTGTGCAGTATGTATAATGGAAGGAAGCCGCCCTCTCATTGCCGAAATTCAAGCGCTTGTAACCCCTACTGTGTTCCCTGCCCCTCGCCGAACATCAAACGGAATTGATTACAACCGAATGTGTCTTCTTCTTGCAGTTCTCGAAAAACGTCTCGGACTTAAGTTTTCATCGTGCGATGTATATTTGAACGTCATAGGAGGGCTTCGCCTCGACGAACCCGCAATCGATGCAGCCGCGTGTCTCGCAATGATTTCATCACTCAGGGATATTCCTGTTCCCGACAACGTTATCGCATTCGGTGAGCTTGGGCTGTCGGGAGAGTTTCGCTCTGTCGCCTCGGTTGAACAGCGAGTAAACGAAGCTGTCAGACTTGGTTTTACAAAAATCGCATTACCTAAAAAATCCGCGCTTAAAAATTCCGAAAACATATCAGAATACGGAGCTGAGCTGTTTCCCATCTCGGGAATATATGACGCTGTGCGCTTACTCCAATCAGACAAAAAAGAGTAATATTTAGGTGGATTTTTTAAATTAATTTCTGAAAATCATAAAAAGTCATTGACAAACCGGAACAAAAATGATATCATATTCCTCGTAAATGCAATGATGGAAAACAAGTAGCGTTTTTTTAATTCCAAAGAGAATTGACGGTTGGTGAGAGTCATGAACAAAAAA
>JAZODB010000214.1:0-6539 GCA_045596785.1 Eubacteriales bacterium | reverse complement strand
GCGCGAATGAGAGTCGGGAGCGATCTTGATACGAGCTCACGAAGAGTGTCAATATCATTCGTGTAATAGCTCATTATATCGCCGTGCTTGTTTGTGTCGAAATACTTTATCGGGAGATTTTGCATCCCGTCGAACATTGCGCGGCGCATTTTGCAGAGAAATCCCTGCGTAATGTATGCCATAAGCTGATTGTAAACGGTAACGGAAATAATCGAGAGCACGTAAAAGAAGATAAGCGTAATTACGAGCGGAATAATCTCACGGCTCGCCGCCTCCCAATCTCCCGACAGCTCCCATTTACCTATCATTTCGACAACCTTCTGTATGAATACTGCGGGAATTACCGAAACAACAGAAGTAAACAGTATGCAGAAAGCCGTCACGGGCACAAGAACGGGATAATATCCGATAAGCATGCGGAGAACTCTGCCGAGAGTGCTCTTTTTTGATTTTTTCTCACCGCTTCCGATAGCCTTACTCATTGTCCTCCCCCCCTCTCGTCTGCTGAGTGTAAACCTCACGGTAAATTTCGCTCTTTTCAAGAAGCTCGTCATGCGTACCGCAAGCCGAGATTTTACCGTTGTCCATAACAACTATCAAATCCGCATCCTGAACCGAGGACACACGCTGAGCTATAATGAATTTTGTGGTTTCGGGAATGTATTCGCGAAGTCCGCGCCTTATAAACATATCGGTTTTTGTGTCAACCGCGCTTGTAGAGTCATCGAGAATCAATATTTTCGGTTTTTTCAAAAGTGCGCGCGCAATGCAGAGACGCTGCTTCTGACCGCCCGATACGTTTGTTCCTCCCTGTTCGATTTTCGTGTTGTATCCGTCGGGGAAAGAGCGCACAAACTCGTCAGCCTGAGCAAGGCGGCAAGCCTCGGCAAGCTCCTCGTCTGAAGCATCGGCATTTCCCCACCTGAGATTCTCCGCGATTGTTCCCGAGAACAGCAGATTTTTCTGAAGCACAACCGCAACCGAATCGCGAAGCACCGTGAGGTCGTAATCGCGCACATCGACTCCGCCGATTTTCACGCATCCCTCGGTCACATCGTAAAGCCGAGGCAAAAGCTGAACAAGGGTTGACTTGCTTGAGCCAGTTGTTCCGAGGATTCCGACAGTCATTCCCGACTGTATGTGCAAATCAATGCCCTCAAGCGCGAATTTCTCGGCTTTTTCGGAATACTTGAAGCTTACTCCGTTAAAATCAACCGAGCCGTCACGCACTGATGTAACGGGATTTTTCGGACTTGCAAGCGCGGGCGCTTCTTCAAGCACCTCGCAGATACGCTTTATCGACTCGGCGGACATGGTAAGAATCACATAAATCATCGACAGCATCATCAAAGACATGAGAATCTGCATACCGTAAGTAAGCATAGCTGACATCTGACCGACGTTAATCGAAGAGCCGCCGCTTGTGATTATCATTTTAGAGCCTACAAGAAGAACAAACGCCATATTGAAGTGAAGGCATAAATTCATCACGGGAGAGTTGAAAGCGACAATGCGCTCCGCCTTTGTAAAATCCGCACGGATATTTTCAGCCGCCTCACCGAACTTTTGCTTTTCGTACTCCTCACGCGAGAAGCCCTTTACCACACGCATAGCACGCACATTTTCCTCAATGGATTCGTTTAGACGGTCGTATTTCCGAAAAACGCTTCTGAAAGCGGGCATAGCCTTGCGGCTTATCATGAACAGCGCAAAAACGAGCACGGGTACAACCACAACAAACGTAGTCGCAAGCGCACCTCCCATTATGTACGCCATTACAATGGAGAAGAGAAACATAAGAGGGGAGCGAATTGCAGTACGTATTATCATCATGTATGACATCTGTACGTTCGAGACATCCGTTGTCATTCTCGTCACAAGAGACGATGAGGAAAATTTGTCGATATTTTCAAACGAATACGTCTGAATTTTTCTGAAAATATCGCCGCGAAGATTTTTCGCAAATCCCGACGACGCCTTCGCGCAGGTAACTCCCGCAACCCCTCCGAACAAGAGAGACAGGCACGCCATAAGCACGAGTAAAAGTCCGGTCTTCAAAACCTCGCTCATCTCGACACCGGCCTTTATGTTGTTTACCATATCGGCAGTTATAAACGGGATGAAGGTTTCGATTACAGCTTCTCCCACAATAAAAATCAGCGTAAGGACAGTCGGCTTTTTGTACTCCCTCACGCAGGCCGCAAGCCTTTTAAACATGTACGGTATTCCTTTCCTGAAAGAAACGCCGCGTTGTACGGCGTTTTCGAATTTGCGGCAAAAAAAAGCCGCAGCATATAACTACTATATTATAATGAAATACCGTCAACATTTCAAGCGTTCTTTTTTAATCTTAACAGAATTTACCCATGAGAATTAACAAAGCGTACACAATAGAATCAAAGGGGGCACCCCCCGCAAAGCAGACGCAAAAGCTTATGCCGCCAAAATTAAAAATCATTACAAAATTTCGTTGCAATTCTCCGTATGATATGGTATAATTTTTGAAGATAAAACAATTACTTCAAAGGAGGATTATACATGGGAAAATTTGTAATCAAGCAAACGGAAACCGGCTTCAAATTTGCTCTTAAGGCGGGCAACGGCGAAATCATCGCAGACTCCGAGGTTTACACAACCGATACCGCATGTAAAAAAGGAATCGAAAGTGTAAGGGCATGCTGCATCGGTGATATCGAAGACCAAACCGCAGAGACTGTCGAAACGAAAAAACACCCGAAATTTGAAGTGTACACCGACAATGCTGGCGAATTCAGATTCAGACTCAAAGCAAGAAACGGTGAAATCATCGCAGTCGGCGAAAGCTACAAGACAAAAGCCGGATGTCTCGCGGGAATCGAAAGCATAAAAAAGAACGCGCCCGACGCCGAAGTTGTTGAAGCTTAAACCCGCAGAGGCTTGTGAAATGAACTCAATGTGGGAAAAGGCGGCATAAGAATCAATGTCGCCGGTCACAGAGGTGCGTGCGCGCTATATCCCGAAAACACAATGCTCTCTTTTCAAAAGGCAACCGAAATGGGGGGCCACGGTCTCGAAACCGATGAAAAAATCCCGACTACCGTGAGGAATTTCACCGCGGAATGTCCAGCATCGGAATTAATATGAAAGATTTGACCAAAGAAATTTGCGAGGAATACGCCTCACGCGGAATAGAGCCGTGGTGTTGGTGTCCCGATACCGACGAGTCGGTTGAGTACGCAATATCCTGCGGCGCGCTTCTTGCAACGGTAAACGCTCCCCTCGCGAAACTTCGCGCAAAACAAATAAAAAACGCTCCTCGGAGCGTTTTCTTTTTTGTTTTGCCGACCGGGCACTCAGATGAGTTCCTTAACCTTGGAACTCTTACCGACTCTGCCTCTGAGGTAGTAGAGCTTTGCGCGGCGGACTTTACCGCGGCGGATAACGTCTACTTTTTCGACATGAGGAGAGTGGATGGGGAAAGTTTTTTCAACACCGCAGCCGTATGACATGCGGCGAACCGTGAATGTTTCGGAGATACCGCTGCCGCGGCGAGCGATAACCGTACCCTCGTACATCTGGATTCTTTCACGTGTACCCTCTTTGATTTTGTTGTGTACGCGAACTGTGTCGCCGATATTGAAGGAAGGTACTGTTTCCTTCAGCTGCTCACTTGCAAAAGCGTCGAGTTTATTCATTGTTCGACTCCTTTCTGAAATATGGACATTCGTGCGGAGCTTCGCAGAGGACTGTCCGTGCTCTATGCCTGACGGCACATGCACGTATAATTATACCATACATAAAACGTATTGGCAATAGTTTTTTCTTTATTTTTTTGTTTTTTTCGAAAGCCGCTCATAATATTTACAATTTATTTACATGTAAATTTATAGTAAATATTCGGTTGTATAATTGTAAATTGTGTTTTTTGCATCTTGACATTTGCAATATTCCCTTGACTTCGAGCACTTTTCGTGATAAAATTGTACACTGATATAGCTTCGCCTGTGCGGATTTTTTTATTGTTTTATCTTTAATATAATATATCAACACCGCAGGACCGGGCACAAGTCATAAGAATGGAGTGATATCTCGATGGTCAAACCTCAAAAGGTAGGAAAAAACATACGAATGAGCTTCTCAAAAATCGAAGAGCCGCTTGCAATGCCGAGTCTCATCGAAATTCAGAAGGAATCATTCAATTGGTTTATTGAAAAAGGACTGATGGAGGTCCTTGAGGACGTGTCCCCAATAACCGACTACTCCGGAAATCTGTTTATAGATTTCGTCGGCTATTCCCTTGACTCCAAACCAAAATATCCCGTTGAAGAATGTAAGGAAAGAGACGTAAACTACGCCGCTCCCTTAAAAGTAGACGTGCGTCTCACGAACAAGCTCACGGGTGAAGTCAAGCAGCAAACAATATTCATGGGAGATTTTCCGCTGATGACAGACAAGGGAACCTTCGTCATCAACGGCGCGGAAAGAGTTATTGTATCGCAAATAGTACGCTCCCCGGGAATATACTACGAAAGCTCTATTGACAAATCAGGCAAAAAGCTCTTTGCGGCAACCGTCATTCCGTATCGCGGAGCATGGCTCGAATACGAAACCGATGCAAACGACATATACTATGTCCGCATCGACAAAAACCGCAAAATCCCCGTTACAATCCTCATCCGCGCTCTCGGAATACAAACCAGAGAGGAAATAGAAGAGGTGTTCGGAAACGAGCTGAAGCTCGTGACCACACTCGATAAGGAAACCTGCGAGCAGCACGCAATAGAAAACAAAACCTCTATTCGCGACGAAGCTCTGAAGGAAATTTACACAAAGCTACGTCCCGGCGAGCCGGCAATCGTAGAGTCCGCAGAGATTCTGATGAACAGCCTGTTCTTCGACCCAAAGAGATACGACCTGTATCCCGTAGGACGTCATAAGTATGACAAAAAGCTTGCGCTCGGTCACAGAATATTTGGTCATACCCTCACTCGCCCTGTAATAAATCCGCTGACAGGAGAGCTTCTCTTCGAAGACGGTCATACCTTAACAAAGGAAGAAGCTCTTGAAATAGAACACGCCGGCGTTTGCGAGGTTTACCTCGAATCCGAAGAAAAAACGGAAGTCAAAGTATTCACAAACGGCGCGGTGGACCCGGTCCACATTCTCGGATACGACCTCCACGACTCCGGAGTTGCCGAGAAATGCCGCCTTGATGTTCTTCTTGAAATACGCGACGCCTGCGGCGGAGACGAGGAAGCAATCCGCGCCGAAGCAAAGCGCCGCATTGCAGAGCTTTGCCCCAAGCACATAACAAGAGAGGATATCCTGGCATCAATCAACTATCTCCTTGCGCTTTCACACGAAATCGGAGTAACCGACGACATCGACCACCTTGGAAACCGTCGCCTCCGTTCCGTAGGCGAGCTTTTGCAGAATCAGCTCCGCATCGGTCTCGCCCGCATGGACAAGATTATCAAGGAGAGAATGAACATTCAGGACAACGAGTCTCTCTCCCCACAGACACTCATAAATATCCGTCCCGTCGTCACCGCCATCCGTGAGTTCTTCGGAAGCTCTCCGCTTTCGCAGTTCATGGACCAAAACAACCCTCTCGCCGAGCTGACACACAAGAGACGTCTGTCCGCTCTCGGTCCCGGCGGTCTCTCCCGCGACAGAGCATCGTTCGACGTTCGAGACGTTCACTATACTCATTACGGAAGAATGTGCCCGATTGAGACCCCGGAAGGTCCGAACATCGGTCTTATATCTTACCTTGCAACATATGCGAAGATTTCAAAATACGGCTTCATCGAAGCGCCCTACTGCAAAGTCGTTCACGAAACTATGGAAGACGGAACGGTGCGCCACAGAGTCACAAACGAAATCCAATATATGACCGCAGATATCGAGGACAATTTCATAGTCGCTCAGGCAAACGAGCCGCTTGACGAGAACAGATGCTTCATCAACAAAAAAGTCGCGGCTCGCAACCGCGCCGAAATCGTTGAAGTAGACCCTGCTCAGGTATCTCTGATGGACGTATCTCCGAAAATGGTTGTTTCCGTTGCCACCGCAATGATTCCGTTCCTTGAAAACGACGACAACTCCCGTGCTCTCATGGGTTCAAACATGCAGAAGCAGGCAGTTCCGCTTCTCGTAACCGATTCTCCGATAGTCGGAACAGGTATGGAATATAAGGCAGCCGTCGACTCAGGAGTTGTTGTTGTATGCGAAAACAGCGGATGGGCGGAAAGCGTAACCGCCGACGAAATCGTAATTCACTGCGA
Source organism: Eubacteriales bacterium (assembly GCA_045596785.1). Lineage (GTDB taxonomy): Bacteria > Bacillota > Clostridia > Oscillospirales > CAG-272 > UMGS1696. The sequence goes on along the minus strand of JAZODB010000214.1, from coordinate 273 downwards.
TGACGGACACAAAGACACATACCGCCTCATCAAATTCAAGAGAAGCAACCAAGGCACCTGCGTAAACCAGAGACCGATTATATCTCAGGGCGAACGAGTCGAGGCAGGTCAGGTAATAGCCGACGGTCCGTCTACCTCAGACGGTGAAATCGCACTCGGAAAGAATGCCCTCATCGGCTTCATGACGTGGGAGGGCTACAACTACGAGGACGCCGTTCTTCTCAACGAACGACTTGTCCGCGATGATGTCTACACCTCAATCCATATTGAAGA
>JAZODB010000213.1:0-2599 GCA_045596785.1 Eubacteriales bacterium | reverse complement strand
GGTTTCCGAATCGGCAAATCTTGTACCACGTTCAAAGGCGGGTTATGTAAACGCAGTTTTGAGAACTTTTCAAAGGTCTGATTTCTCTTATAATCTGCCTGATAAAAACGATAAAATTAATTATCTGTCGGTTAAATATTCCGTTCCGAAGGAGCTGTGTTCAATTTTCGACGAGACATGCGGAGGAGATGAAACCGAAGAATTTCTTGCCGCTTTAAATCGCGAACCGCAAATCGGACTTAGGATAAATACGCTGAAAATAACCGCAGATGAAGCCGTATCTCTGACAGGTGGGACGAAATCGGCAATATCGCCCGATGTTGTAAAGGTGGACTCACTTGATGATACGGTTAAAGACGGAATTGAATCAGGACTGTGGTTTGTTCAAGATGAAGCTTCCGCCATTACATCGTTTGTACTCGGCGCGGTGGCGGGCGAGACTGTAATCGATACCTGTGCGTGCCCGGGCGGAAAGAGCTTTTCATCAGCCATAAATATGAATAACGATGGCATCGTATATTCTTTTGATCTCCATAAAAATAAGCTTTCGCTTGTGCGCTCCGGTGCAGAACGCCTCGGAATATCCATAATCAAAACAGAAGAAGCGGACGCGAGAGAGCCTGTTTCGGAGCTTTGCGGTAAAGCCGACCGTGTGCTTTGCGATGCACCATGCTCCGGTCTCGGAGTTATTGCTAAAAAGCCCGATATACGTTATAAGAATATTTCAGATATAAATAAACTTCCGGAAATTCAATATTCCGTTCTATGCGGCGCATCAAAGTATGTGAAGCGCGGAGGAGTACTTGTTTATTCGACTTGTACTGTTAATAAGAGAGAAAATGAAGAGGTTGTATTGAGATTTCTTGAGTCGAATTCCGAATTTTCGCTTGATGAGGACAAATATTTACAAAACGGAATGCGCACATTTATGCCTCATAAAGATGGTTGCGACGGCTTTTTCGCAGCAAAAATGATTAAATCAAAATGAAGCAGGACTTTTGTATGACAAAACCCGATATAATGTCGATGACGCGCGACGAGCTTTCGAAATTTGTGGAAGAAATCGGCGAAAAGCCTTACCGAGCAAAACAGCTTTTTACATGGATGTCGCGCGGTGTTCAAATTGATGAAATGACAAACCTCCCCAAAGCTTTTCGCGAAAAGCTGAAAGAAAGTGCTGATTACCGTCTTCCTGTAATAGATACTGCATTTGTCTCAAAAATAGACGGAACTATAAAGTATCTGTTTGCGCTTGAGGACGGAGAATGTGTCGAATCGGTGCTTATGAAATACGAACACGGAACTACAATCTGCGTCTCAACTCAGGCGGGATGTGCGATGGGATGCAAATTCTGCGCCTCGACTTTGCGCGGGCGCGTGAGAAATCTGACGGCATCGGAAATACTCGGACAAGTTGCGTGTGCCGCTTATGATGTCGGTGAGAGAATCGACGGAATAGTGATGATGGGGATTGGGGAGCCGCTTGACAACTACGATAATGTAATTAGGTTTTTGCATCTTGTATCTGATCGTGACGGAATGGGAATCGGTTTGAGGCACATATCACTCTCAACCTGCGGTTTGGTTCCGAGAATTTACGAGCTTGCGGATGAAGGACTGCCGATTACACTGTCCGTATCTCTTCATGCTTCGGATGACAACACTCGCGATGCACTGATGCCTATAAATAAAAAGTATAAAATCGCAGAGCTGCTTGAAGCTTGCCGATATTATTTTGAAAAAACGGGAAGACGTGTATCGTTTGAATATACTTTGATTTCCGAAAAAAACGATTCGCCGGAAGAAGCTGCTCGATTGGCAGCTGTAATAAAACGAGGAATGCGCGCAACCGCGCACGTAAATCTTATTATGCTTAATGAAGTTGCGGAAACGGGACTGAAGTCTCCGAGCAGACAAAGAGCACTTGCTTTCGCATCTGAGCTTGATAAAAACGGTGTTAACGCCACAATAAGAAGAAAACTCGGTGCAGATATAAACGCATCATGCGGACAGCTCAGATTACGGCAAAGTGAAAATAAAATATAAAACCTTGGAACAAACAAAGCTGTTATTTCGTCTAAACCGAATTAATAATATATTAAAAACGTGAAAATTGAATTTAAGTGATGTATAATATACGTATAACAGGCTGTTTGTTATTTTATGATTGGCTTTACAGAAAAACATTATGAAAATAGTAGAGGGAGTATCATATGTTATTTTACGGTAAGACAGATGTAGGAAAGCGTCGTGCTGCAAATCAGGATAATTTTCTGATAAGAAAATATTCATCTGACGTATTGCTTGCTGTTGTATGTGACGGAATGGGTGGAGCAAAAGGCGGAAATACAGCAAGCTCTGTGGCAGCGGCTGCATTTTATTCTGTTGTAGACACATATGAAAAAAATCATCCTTCTTTTTTCGGAGTAAGTGAGGAGGATATTCTTGATATTTTAGCTGATGCTTTCGAAGCGGCTAATGATTCTGTTTATAAAATGTCTGTTTCTGAAGAATCTCTTGCAGGCATGGGAACAACACTCGTTGGATGTATAATATCGGGAGAACATGCCTATATTGTAAATGTAGGTGACAGTCGTCT
>JAZODB010000212.1:0-1618 GCA_045596785.1 Eubacteriales bacterium | reverse complement strand
AAAAAAGTTCTGAGTTTATTTCTTAGTCTGAACAACACCGATTTGACTTTGCTTACCGAAAAACCGTTCGCCTTTGCAATATGTTCTACAGATTCACAGTAAAAATATCTGCAAACAAAAATTCGTCGAGAAGTATCAGGCTGATCTCTTAAGAAATCGCTGATTATTTTTCCTGTTGTTTCCGCATCGTATTCGTTTTCAACATTGAATCCGTCCGGAATGCATTCATCAAGCTCACTCAAGGAAACAGAATATTCGCTCGAAATTCTCTTTGATGCATTTCTTGAGTTCATTTTATTGATTGCGATGTTTCTTGTGATTTTTCCGAGAAACGCGGACAATACACTGGGATATTGCGGAGGAATTGCTCCCCAAGCCTTCATATACGTGTCATTAACGCATTCCTCACTGTCGAGTCTGTCCGAGAGAATATTTATCGCAATCTTCATACAGTAGCTTCCGTATTTTTTTGACGTTTCCGATATTGCTTGTTCGTTGCGATCAATATACATTTTGAGTATCTCGTTGTCGTTCATTGTCGGCCTTTCTTTTGTGCCGTACACCCATATATACAGTTTTTATCGGCGTGGGTTGCACAAGATTTGAATTTTTTAAATATTTTTTTTGAAAAACAATGCGCTTTTTGGGGCAGCAAAAAATGGATGCCGAAACTCTTAGTGTTAAGATGAAATGACTGGAATGGTTAATGATATATTTGTGACAATCACCTTAAATTATACCATAAATACAGTCAATGTCAAGAATTCTTAAAGCAGAAAGAAAAAGAATCGGGTGAAAGTAAACAACTTATAAATTTTGTTGAAAAGACCGCCCGCGGAGAATGTGTTACGGGCGGTCTTTATTTTTGGTTTTACAATTTTTTTGATTTGCAAATTCAAGCCGTAAAATTCGGATAATGCTGAATTGCATATTATGAGCTCTGCTTTTTCGGGAACAAAATCAAGTTCGAATTCCTTTCAGAAGTAAGGTGCATTCACGTGGTTTTCGAATGCACAGACGTTGTCGGTTGCTTTGATGAATTTTGACGACAAAAACGTAGCTGTTCTCCTTTGCCGTTTTACATTAACCGTTTGCTTTTCCGGAAACCGTAATCATCCATGCTTCGGTTTCCGAGCCGCGATCCCATGTTTTCCCTGACGAAGCGTAGTCAATTACATTTACCTTTTTATTGCCAACTGTGAGTATACCGCTTATCTGAGATTTAACTTTTTTTATGCAATTCTCAAACGATAAGTCGACATTCCCAATCTCGATTTCCTCGCCGACTGAGCCGATCCTCGCATCTCGCGCGAGAACTAACGGACCATACATAAAGGAAATAAACTTTTCGCTGTTTGAGTCTTCGGGATTCTTCATTCCTCTGATATATCTTAAATTCATATCGAAATGTATGTCAATCTTATCTCCGCTGTTCCACATTTTTCTTATTGCGATATACCCGTTTTGGATCTCGGAATTGACGTAAATTCCATTTACCGCGACTTTTGTTTCTTTTGAGAAGTAAGGAATTCTGAGCTTTACACCAAATTCTTCGCTTGTGTCCATACTCATCGTTATTGATACGTTGTTTCCGGACGGATAACAGGCTTCGTTTACA
>JAZODB010000211.1:0-3112 GCA_045596785.1 Eubacteriales bacterium | reverse complement strand
GGGTTATATGCGAAATACGGCATGTTATGCTTCTTGCTGCAGCATTTATTTCATTCAAGGCGTCCTCTGCACTTTTATCTCCGTAGTAGGAAATATACACACCGTATTCTCCCTGAGCCGCCGCGGCAATCACATCATCCGTCCGCGAGGTATCATAAATAAACATAGTATGGCTGAGTCCGTACTCCCTGAGAATATTCGATGCGGAAAACGCAGGCTTGTTTATTCCGTCATCCGATTGACTGCAAAGCACATATATTCGCTTAAGCTCTGTGTCAAATTCAGTTCGCCCATCGGTTTCTTCCGAGTATTCTTCGTCATTGCCTGTAAGATATGTTTCGAGCAGTGTTTTGAAATCATAAGCAAACTCCTCGTCATAAATACGCATTACAGTTTTTCCGCTGTCAACAGTGCAGTATTCGTAAAAAATGCCAACCGCATCGCAAACCGTTTCAGCATCGGCATAGTGTACCCCGTCTTCGCGGAAAACCCTGACATTATTTACAATTTCACCATTTATCACCGCGCTGCCATCACTGAACAGCAGCGAAATATACAGCCCCTTTTCTTCATTGTTTATCAGTAAATTATCCTCCCCGGCAACAGACACGCTGATGTAGTCGAACATCCCGAAAATTTCGACCGGTACATAATTCTTTCCGCCGCGCGTAATGAGAGGTAAAATAGCATCCTTGTACCATGCTTCATCGTTATGGAAAATGGAAGGTGTGTCACCATCGGCAGCGGTAACCGGACAAATCGAAAGAAATACAGCTAATACAAAAGCTGTCAGGCATAATATTTTTACATGTCTCATTCTAACTTCACCTCACTCAGTTCGGCTGAAACATAGGTCGGTGATATGCCACAGCAAGGTCAACAACCATGCCGTAGCTTTTTGACCCCTCAGTTCCCTGCATTAAAAGATAGGTATTGTTAACGGCATCGCTGACCTCAGCTGCCGCGTTATCACGGTATTTATCAAAAAACTCGCTGTAACACCGCAGGTCATATTTTATCATCAAATCAAGCTCGGATGTCGCCCGACTGTACAGCTTGGGAGACGCGCTGTACAGAGAAGAAGCAAGATATTCATACATATTAAGGTATCCGGCATATTGCATAAAAGGGTCGGGAGAATTTATGCATACGAGATACGCCATAAAATTTGCTTCGTTCTCTCTTGCAATCCCACGTTGGTGAGCCATTTCGTGAGCTGTTGTAAACACATTTACAAAGTAAGGATAATTTGTATTTAGATTGGACTCTCCCGTAAAATAGGTGTAAACCCCGGATATATGCGTATAGGTCATATACTCAGATAAAACTATTTGCTTTACGGGTGCACTGAGCCGCGGAATAAATTCATATTCATCTGCCAAAGAAGCATATGATTCAACACACAGTTCAACTGCTTTATCATGTGAATACGGTCTTACCGAGCCGACATTCTCCGCATAAACAACATCTTCCGAAAGCCTATTCAGATTTTCAATTACGATAAGCATTGTATTGTAAAGCTCTTCTGCCGACACCTCTGTGCGATTCAGCTCCAATTTTTTATCGAGTGACGTTGTACGGTATCCCGCTCCGAAGGTAAAAACAAACATTGAATATGCCAAAACAGCAACGGAAACAGTACCCGTTATGCATCTTATAAAGTGTTCATTTCCAATGGATGTTTTTCTGCATAGATATGAAATCACCGCAATCACAATAATCGGTGAGGAAATCACGACAAATTCGGCGAGAGAAAACGGAATGAACGAAGTGAGATGTGCCATGAAAGAACGAATCGGCTGTGAAATGCAGTTGTTGATAAAATCCGCAAAACGCACATTTGAAATATAAGCTACATTGACAATTGCCGCGATTATCCCTATAAAATATATCACAATCGAGGCTGCGGGAACATATTTTTTTATTTGTTTAAAAAATCGTGCCATTGTCCTTCCTCCGAAAAAGTAAGTCCCAAATCAGAAATAAGCTTTTTTATATCAGACGGAAGCTCGGATGTAACGGTAATCTCCTCACCGCTTTCGGGATGAGGAAATACCGTTCTCCATGAATGGAGCGCATGTCTCGATATATACTCGGACTCTGCTCCATACAATGTGTCCCCCGTTATCGGACATCCCATTCCGGATAAGTGCAAACGTATCTGATGCGTTCTTCCTGTCAGTGGTGCTGCCAATATAACAGCATTTTTTCCGTTCTCTGCGAGAGTTCTGTATGATGTCACGGCGAGCTTTGCATCTTCTGCATCCGCCTCGGTTTCCTCCCTAAGTATTATACTGTCCGGTTTTCTGTGCATGTAAGACCTGAGTATGCCCTCTCTCTGCATCGGAACCCCATCTGTAACCGCAATGTAGTATTTGCAAATTCGAGACTCGACCATAGCCCTGTACATTTTGTAAGATGCATCCTTGGTATTTGCAGTAAGCATACATCCGCTGGTATCACGGTCAAGTCTGTTAATCGGGCGAAAAACATAAACTCTGTCGGAGTATCTGTACGCAAGCGCATTGGCAACAGTGTCAAGCATATGACCGAGTGACGGATGCGACGGCATATTGTAAGGCTTATTTACTACCGTAATAAAATTATCCTCGTAAATTACCTCAATAGGCAATTCCATCGGTATAATATACGGACTCACATCATCAGGCTTGTCCTCTACTGCCAAAGAAAGAATATCTCCATGTCTCAGCACATATCTGACAGTAACCCAATTTCCGTTTACAAGAATCCCTCCGTCGGAAAACTTAAGTTTTTTTATAAGATTTACGGAATATCCGAGCTTTATCTTCAAGACCTCGCGTATCGGAATCCCTTCATAGTTGTTATCTATTAATATATCCATACTTCGGAATTTAATCCTCAAGCTCCCGCCAATAGCTGTAATAAGCAATTACGGTACGCTCTTTACCTCCGTGCTCCATATCATTCGCTGTAATTACCACGCCCTCAAGAGACAAAAGCTCCCACGCATACAGGTACTCTATTTTTGTGCGCATAAGAACCTCGTGACTTGAGTAGATTATCAACTCGTCATCTTTTTTTATTATAGCACCGCTTTTGCCGATTACCTCTTCAATTCCTTCTATTCTTT
>JAZODB010000210.1:0-1879 GCA_045596785.1 Eubacteriales bacterium | reverse complement strand
TCAATAAAACCGTGATAGACTTAAATAATTTCGACAGTTTCGTATGACTCTGCTGCTACTGCTGTTTTATTATATATATATTTTTATATATTTCTTTATTTACAGGAAAAGGAGAAAAAATGAAAGCAACATTCGATAAGCAAAAGCTTCTTGCCGCAATCACGCCTGCGGCGGGAATTTCACAGACCAAAAACACGCTTACATCTGTTGACGGGCTCCTGTTCGAATGTCCTCCGAACCCGAAGTTCGGGGATTACGATACCGATAATCCGGAGCTTTGCAGAATCTCAGCGTTTGACCTTGAGAAAGGGCTTCGCTCCACGGTCGAGTGCAAGGTTTACGAAAAGGGAATGTTTGTCATAAACACTGTGAAAATTCTTCAAATAGTGCGCGCTCTGCCTGACGGCGAGGTCACGATAGAGATAGATGACAAATGCCACGTCTCGATAACGTGCGGATTCTCGCACTTTGAGATTTCCGCAACTCCGGGGGAGGACTTCCCGACAATGCCGATGTTTATAGGCGAGCGGATTTACAAAATTCCGCAGTTCAAGATAAAGCGGCTGATAAACGAGACGGTATTCGCGGTAGGTCAGAACGATCAGCGCGCCGCCTTCAACGGTTCTCTTTTCAAAATAGAAAACGGATGTATTACTGCTGTCGGATGTGACGGAAACAGGCTGTCCGCCGCAAAGTGCGATATATCCGACACAAACGAGACTGTACCTGAGGCGAAAATGATAATTCCGGGGCGATTCCTCGGCGAGCTTGAAAAGCTGCTCCGCGACTCTGAGGATGAAATCACGATGATAATCGGGCGCAGGAACATCATTTTTAAGATTGACTCCATTTACTTTTTCACGAGAGTTATAGATACGGATTACATCAACTACGAGAAGCTTCTTCCCACGACCTACATGACGCAGGCATTTGTTTCTGCAAAGGAAATGCAGGGCGCGATAGAGAGAGCGTCGATTGTTACGGAGGACAAGCTTGGCGGCAGCGGCAGAGTTCATGTAAAGCTTGAATTTGCGGACAATTCGGTAACAATGTCGTCTGTATCGCAGGGCGGCTCTCTGTTTGAGAAGATTCCCGCCTCAATCGACGGTGCGGATATAACGATAGGCTTCAACTGCCGCTTCCTCCTTGACGCGATGCGCGCGTGCCCTGCCGGGTGCGACAGGCTTCGGATACGTCTTAACTCTCCCCTCATGGGGATTATCATTGAGCCTGCCGACGGTACAGATTTTGTGTCTGCCTCTCCCGACCCTGCGGTTTACGGCGAGAGAGCGCTCGATGTGCAGTCTCCCGCAGCAGAGCCGTCTTCGAACATTGACTCGTTCATGTATTTCATTATGCCGATTCGCATGAACAAGTGAGGGCGGAGCGATGTACGTGCACATAGGCGGCGGCTACATCATCCGCGACTCGGACATTATCGGATTCTTCGACCTCGACGGAAAGCACTCCTCGAGCATTACCAACGATTTTTTGCGCCGCTGCGAGGCTGACGCCCACTTCGACTCCACGGGCGAGGACCTCCCACGCTCCTTCGTTCTCGCCGACGAGGACGGCTCCGCCTCCGCTATCTTTACTCACATATCAACCTCCGCTCTTAAACTCCGAGCTGGAAAAATACAGTAGGGGGAACGCGCTTGGGAGACTTTTTGCAAAAAGTTTCCCAAACCCTTCAAAAAACTTTATGGAAATGACAAGGGTCAGTGCACCGACTTTAAATTTCAGCTAACCCATAGAGAAAAGTTTTGGTAGAGCTTTTCCAAAAGCTCTTGGGGTTTTCAGGACAGAGTCCTGAACAATAGCTCAACTTTGGCGTTTCGCCTGAGTATGAAATAATAAAGGACATAAGATGAAAAAGAGC
>JAZODB010000209.1:0-9774 GCA_045596785.1 Eubacteriales bacterium | reverse complement strand
GCCCCCGCGGTCCGCGAAACGCCAAGGTTTAGTTTACGCTTGCGCGAGTAGTGGAGAATACCTCGTTTCTTATTGTGAAGCGGGGTTTTCAGTCAGCCGCAGCATTTGTCAATGGTTTTTCGCTGACTGCGGTCAGCGATTCGGGGTTTCACCACAAAACCCCAAGAGCTTCCCCAAAAGCTCTATCAAAACTTCTGTCAATTAGTCAGCTGAAATTTAAAGTCGGTGCACTGACCCTTGTCATTTCCATAAAGTTTTTTGAGGGGTTTGGGGGACTTTTTGCAAAAAGTCCCCCAAGGCGTCTTCCCCGTCTCACCTGCTTATATATTTTAATCGTATTTTAATGATGTTCCCCTTAATTTTTAAGAGAAAACATGGTATAATTAATCAAGAAAACGGACACAAACGGAGAAACATATGGAACACTTAGAAATGGTGCAGAAGCTGCACGAAAAAGCGGGAATCAGCTTGAGCGACGCAAAGGATGCGCTTGAGCGTGCGGAATGGGACATGCTCGAAGCACTTCTGATTCTTGAGAAAGACGGAAAAATTCCGCCGATAACGGCGAGCGCATCCACTACCGAAAACCAAAGCGGATACCAACTCGTCACGGCAACCGCATCGAAGAAAGAAAGAAAGCAGAACAGCGAATTTAATAGGAACGCGCACAGATTCGCGGACCGACTGCGCGATTTTATGCTGAAAGGATTCACGCACGACTTCATTATAAGGCGCGCCGGCGCGGAAATCGTGTGCGTGCCCGTAATCCTTGTCATTCTCATCGCGATATTTGCGTTTTACCCGATTCTTGTAGTCCTCCTCGTCGGTCTCTTTCTCGACTGCTCCTACTCCATTGAGAAACGCTCCGACAAATCCGATTCCTCAGACGAAAATAACGCGGACTGACGGAGGTTTAAATGAGCAGGATTTTAATAGTTGAAGACGAAGAAAAAATAGCGCGGTTCGTTGAACTTGAGCTTCGGCATGAAGGGTACGAAACCGAAAAAGCCGTAAACGGAACCGAAGCTCTCGATATGGCGGAAAGCGGCGGATTCGACATCATCATACTCGATATTATGCTTCCCGCGATTTCGGGAATTGAGGTGCTGCGCCGCCTCAGACGTTCAAGCGACGTGCCCGTGATTCTCCTCACCGCACGTGATTCCGTAACCGATAAGGTGATGGGTCTCGATATGGGCGCGAACGACTACATAACCAAACCATTCGCAATTGAGGAGCTTCTTGCGAGAATCCGCGTGCTTCTGAGAAGCGCGGCGGATTCTGCCGAAAAGCTATCGAATAACGGAATATTAACATGCAGCGGCGTGGAACTTAAAATTTCTTCCCACGAAGTTTTCTACAACGGCTCTCCTGTCGAGCTTACAAATCGAGAATTTATACTGCTGAAAACGCTGATGGAAAATAAAAATGTCGCAATGTCTCGCGAAAAGCTCCTACTTGAAGCTTGGGGCTACGATTATTACGGCGAAACTAACATTATTGATGTGTATGTACGCTACATACGCCAAAAAACTTCCGACAGCGTAATAAAAACTATCCGCGGAGTCGGATATATCGTAAGCGATAGCGACGATGTAAAATAACAAAATATTAACATTCATCGGAGCAAGATTATGCCTAAAAATAACTACTCTCCATCTGCCGCCGCGGGACGCGAGAGAACAAAATCCATCGCCAAACGCTTGAACGGCGCTCTGACGCGGAGGAAATTCGCGCGCGCGCTACTCGTGGATTTGCTCGTAGCCGCAATCGTAATAGTCACATGGTGCGGCGTAACCGAAAGCTTTTACGGCGGCACTCTACTTTCGTCGAAAAGAAGCTTCACAAACATTATCGAGCCGCTCATCGACAACACGGTGATGCTCATAAACAGAAATTTCTCCGTCGAAGTCGAGGAAACCGTTCAGCCATACGCACCCTCGCTCCCCCCCTCCGACGCGGAAAACGACGGTCAAGAGAATCCGAACGCCTCGGAAACGATCGTTACGCAAAAGGTCGTGCGAAGACTTCCGTTCAGCGGAGTTTATTATATTTTTGACGTGAAAATCAGCCCTCCCGGAGCAGATTTGTTCGACAAACTGCACGTCATCCGCATAGACTCAAACTCCGTCAGCTACATCTCGCCACAGCAAGCTGCGGTCGATGCGGCGCCGATTCTCACGTGCGTTACCGCCGCGCTTCTCATTGTGATTTTTTTGCAGACCGTCGGATTTGTTTTGTCGCAATTCACGGGCCGCGGATTTATCAAAAAATACCTCAGACCGATTGACGATATCGCGCTCGCCGCCGAACGTCTGTCCGCTGTGCGCCACTCAACCGACGGTGCGGAGGTGCGCGCAGAAAATCGCTCGGACAGCGAAGATACTCTCGCGCACGCCATTGCCGCAATTGACGACATCGACGACAGCTGCTCACGAATCAACATGAGCGAAAGCGAGCTTGGCGGTCTCGAAGCGGCGATAAACAACATGCTCCGCCGTCTCGACGAAGCAAAACGGAAGCAGATACGCTTCGTTGACGACGCCTCGCACGAGCTTCGCACGCCGATTGCGGTCATTCAAGGCTATGCGAACATGCTCGACCGTTGGGGAAAGAACGACCCTCAGGTGATGGACGAAGCGATCAGCGCGATAAAAACCGAGTCGGAGCACATGAAAACCCTGATTGACCAGCTTTTATTCTTAGCGCGCGGAGAAATGGACCGACACGTAATCGAGAAAGAAGCTCTCGATGCGGCGCAGATTATCGAAGAAATTTTCGACGAGAGCATGATGCTTGATGCGGCGCACGAGTACGAAATCGCGTCGCCTCTGCCGCGCCAGGCGCAGAGCGCTCCGAGCGATATCGGTGAAAGCGATGCCGAGGTATCGTCTCCGATGATGATTTCGGCAGATGCCGCAATGATAAAGCAAGCCATTCGTGTGCTTCGTGACAATGCTGTGAAATACACGCCCGAAGGCGGCACGATTACATTCAAGGTGTATGAGCGCGGTGCGGCGTCCTCAAGCGGAAATATCGGAGAGCGGTCCGTCTGTATTGAGATTTCCGACAACGGAATGGGCATTCGCCCCGAGGAGCTGAGCCGCATTTTCGACAGATTTTACAGAGGTTCAAACGTGCGCTCAAGCAGTGCATCGGGGAGCGGTCTTGGGCTATCCATTGCGAAATGGATAACTGAGGAGCATGGCGGTCACATTGAGGCTATCTCCAGTCCCGGATTTGGCTCGAAAATGACAATCGTTCTTCCTGCGGCCGAAAAAAACGAATAAAAAAAGAACGGTGGTTGCTTGAATAAAGCAACCACCGTCTTTGCTTGATGAAAGCGAACGCGGTCATTCGGCTTCTTCGGCGCGAATTATAACACCATTTTCAAAATATCCCGAAAATGTTCGCCCGCTCGGCCAATGGTATGACCCTCTTCCGTTCATCAAATTATCACGGAACTCTCCCTCGTAGTATTCTCCGTTAGCCCAGGTGTATTTCCCCATGCCGGTTCTGATGTCCGACAAAAAATCGCCCTCGTAAATATCACCGTTCGCAAACATGTACACGCCGGTTCCATCCTTCATATCATCCTTGTAAGTCCCGATATACACATCCCCCGACGCAAAGTGGTACTCTCCCACACCGTTTTTCTTGTCGTCAGCGAACGCGCCTTCGTAGTACGAGCCGTCGGCAAAGGTATACTTCCCGTATCCGTCTTTTTTTCCTTTTACAAAATCGCCCTCGTAAACGTCTCCTCTCTCATAAGAATAGACGCCTTTGCCCGATATCAAATCTCCCGAAAACTTTCCGACGTAAACATCACCGTTATTATACTTAAGCTCGCCCTCGCCAGCTTTCATCAGATTCACAAGATCGCCTTTATAAATATCTCCGTTTGAATATAAAATCTCCCCGCGGTCAAGATTTACCTCTGCGGCTACACCGTCTGAGTAAATTATGCGACCCTTGTAAGGCGCGCCCTCGGAATCAACTCTGCCGAGAAACTTGACGTACAGCTCATCCGTCACCTGAACTTTAATATAACGGATTCCGGAAGCGTAAATACCTCCGACAATAAGTCCTACGCAAAGTGCCGCGATAATTATTATCGTCAAAATCACCGACGCAAAGCTGCGTCTTTTTCTTATTTTTCTTTTGTTACTGTTCATATCTGTCTCCGTATTAAATTATATCAGCTCTCACTCGTTCAGAGAATATTCGAATCGGGCTGTACCGATGTAATAAAATTATCAACCATCACAAGAAGCTCGGGAATTGCATATGCCGCAAACAATGCCGCGCCTGTGAGAACTATCGCCGCAAGCACAAAGCTCCGTATCGGATTTTTCTCATGCGTATATCTCGTCTCCGCTTCAATGCGGCTCTCCTCAGGCAAATAGAAGCGCGCCTCGGCGAGACGAAGCGGCTGTCCCGCTATATTTTCAAACCAAATCCGCGCCAGCTTTCCCGAATACGTGCGCGAAATCTCGCTCTCGTTCGCAATTTTTATATAGCGATGCATGGAGCTGTTCTCGCCGAGCATGAGAATTGTAAGCCATTTGTGCTTTATCCCAAGCTCTCCGAGCGTCTTTGCACAGCTTTTGTCGGATGCGCCCGCTTTTTTCAGTCTGTGCACCAAACCTCCCGTACAGCTTCGGCAGACAAGTGCCGCAAGAACACCGAGAAGCACTCCTGCCCAGATTCCCCACACAATAATCGGCAGTGCGGAGCCGTTTATATCCATATCGAAATTTTTGTAGGTGTAATATTTATCGGACATTTTATCCTCCTTCAAAGCCAAAATAATCCGCGCGACTGCGAAAAAACGGCATCAGTAATTCTCTAAAATGTCGCTTCCCGCAAGCTTTCCGAGAATTTCTTCGAGGTCCTCATTGTCGCGGTATTCTATTTGAAAGCTTTTTCTGTTTTTCGTGTCCGTTATCTTACAACGTCTGCCCGTGGCGTTCGTAAAGCGCGTCTCCAAAGAGCGATAATAATTCACGCTCAGCTTCGCCGCTTCAAAATCAATTTCCGACTTTGCGGACACGGATTTGTTTGCAATTCTCACCGCCGCTTCGACATCGCGCACCGAAAGATTTCGGCTCACGCACCTATGAGCAAGCTGTATCATCTGACTTCTGTCGCGAAGTCCGAGAAGTGCGCGGCTGTGCCCTGCTGTGAGCATACCGTCAACAAGAAGCTTTACCACCTCATCGGGAAGCTCAAGCAGTCGGAGAGAGTTTGCAATCGCACTGCGCGATTTACCTATCTGACTTGAAATTTCCTCTTGGCTGAGGTCGTACTCATCCATAAGTGCGCGATAAGCCGCCGCTTCTTCGTAAGGATTCAAGTCCTCGCGCTGTAAGTTTTCGATAAGCGCAAATTTCGCCGCTTTTGCGTTATCCGCTTCGGTAATGATAACCGGAATTTCCGACAGTCCCGCAAGCTTAGAGGCGCGGAATCTTCTCTCTCCCGCAATTATCTCGTATCTTTCGCCCGATTTTCTCACGAGAATCGGCTGAAGAAGCCCATTCGCCGATATCGAATCTGCAAGTCCCGCAAGAGATTCCGCATCAAATGTCTTTCTCGGCTGGTCGGGTTTTGTATCTATCAATGTCATAGATACCGTAAGTCTCTCGTTCTCTGCTTTTTCTTCGGGGTATGAGTTGTCCACGAAAATCGCGTCAAGCCCCCTCCCGAGTCCATGTTTCTTTGCCATAACATCCACCTGTTTCAATTTAGTCGGAGCAAAAGCCGCTCCGCATATCAAATCACCGTTATTTTAACCGTCAAATTTTCGTCGGGTACATCCCGATTCTGCGGAGACATTCATCCGCCGCCTCAAAATACGCATCGCACGCCTTTGAATATTTGTCGTGATAATTGATAGGCTCGCCGAACCCCGGAGCCTCCGACAGCTTGACCAAGCGCGGAATCGTGCTTTTGAACAGCTTATCGGAATAATATTTCTTTATCTCGGCAAGAACCTGCGACGACAGATTCAGTCTGCCATTGTACATCGTCACAAGTATTCCGAGCACCGACAGCGACGGATTGTACAGCTCCTTGACCTTTCGTATCGTCATCATGAGCTGTGTGAGTCCCTCAAGCGCATAATATTCGCACTGCATCGGGATTATCACCCCATCTGACGCGGTAAGCGCGTTTATCGTGAGCATCGACAGCGACGGTGGGCAGTCAATCATGACGAGGTCGAAATCATCAAGCTTTGCAATAAAATCAGCAAGGCAACGTTCACGGCGTTCAACGTCGAACAGCTCAAACTCCGCCCCCGCAAGATTTATTGTCGATGGAATCACGCTGAGATTCTCAAACTCCGTTTTAATCACGACATCCTGCGGCTGTGCGTCATTCAAAAGCACATCGTAAATCGTTTTCGAGATGTTTTTCTTCGAAATTCCGACGCCGCTTGTGGTATTGCCCTGTGGGTCCTCATCTATAAGAAGCACGCGCAGACCGCGCGCCGCGGTGCAGCTCGCTATATTCACGCATGACGTGGTTTTGCCGACTCCGCCTTTTTGATTGGCGAACGAAATAACATACGGTTTTGACATAATACCGCGGAAACCTCTCTTTCGGAAATCACGCGGACTTTCGAGTCCGCAGTCTCTTATGAGAATATTATATAATTATTGCGGCAAAAAGTCAACAGATAATACGTTAATGTTTCACGTGAAACATTAATTTTACGGCATTTTATGGGACTGAGGTAAAAAGCGACAAAAAATGTTTCACGTGAAACATTTTTTGTCGTCTCATAGAGGGGTATCCCGCGTCATCCGACCTTTTCGGCTCTCGGAAGAAGAATGGAGATTAGCGTGCCGTTCTCCGTTTCCTTTCTCGTGGACTCGACGGGAATACCCGATTTTTTGATTATGTCAACAGCATGGTCGATAGAATTGTAAAAAAGGCGGATATCCTTGACTATCATGCGGCGGCGCTGTTCACTGTGTTCGGGCTTCGCCTTTATCTCTGAGGCGCGCGATTCGGCGCAAATCAGCGATTCAACGTATTCCTCGGCCGCCGCGACGTTCATTTGCCGCTCAACCATATTGATAAGGACAGAAATTCGCTCTTCCCCCTCGGGAAGTCTGAGAAGCGCGCGGCTGTGGCGCTCGGTGAGTCCGTTTTCGAGAATCAGCTCTCGCTCAACCTCCGTCAGACGAAGCAGGCGAAGCTTGTTCGCGACGTACGATTGGCTCACCGACAATCGGCGCGCACACTGCTCCTGCGTCATCCCCGCAAGGGCGATGAGCGACGCAATCGCCGAAGCCTCCTCAAAAATATCAAGGTCCTCGCGATGCAGATTCTCAATTATCGCAATCGCGGCAGCCTCCTCCTCCCCTGCCTCAACCGCAACGCACGGAACAGTCGAAAGTCCCGCAAGCTGAGCGGCTCGCAAACGTCTGCCGCCCGCAATGAGAATGTATCCGGGGTAGTCAACCGCGCCTTCACCCGATGTGCGCCGAACAATCAGCGGCTCTATCACGCCGTGGTCGCGGATACTGTCCGCAAGTGAGCGCATCCCCTCATCATAGGTTATCCTGCGAACTCTGTCGTCGGGTATCGCTATTTCCTCTGTTGACAGCTCGCGAACTATCCTGCTTATTTCTTTGATTTTTCCCCAAAACATTTTCTTCCTCCTGTATTTTCATATATTTTCGCGCAAAATCGGGAATTTCGGAAAGGCTCAGCACTCGTTCCGCTCCTTGCGCTGACGGAAATATTATACCACGGAGCGGAAAATAAAGATGTCAAAGTCGGCTGACAAATCAAGGGATAGTTCGGCGGAAAACAAAAAAAGCCCCACGAGCATGTGGGACTTTCGCAGTACGTGCTGAAATTACAGTAGTCGGGTCGGTGAATGTTAAGCGCGGTTATTTCAGCGGTTGTTTTGAGATTTCGCTGTATCTGCGCGGATATTTTTGCGAAGTCGGTTTGATTTTGCGGTAAATAATAAGGGAGCGCGAGTCGCCGCCCGGGAGTATATAGTCGATTACCGAGCTTTTTTCAAGTCCCAGCTTTTCCGAAGCGGCGTCGGCTGCGGCAATTTCCTCATCCGCACGAGCTTTCATAGCCGCGAAAATTCCTCCGATTTGCACAAACGGCGCGCATAACTCAATAAGCTGAGGAAGAGCCGCGACTGCGCGCGCGGTGACAATCGTATATTTTTCGCGCATTTCTCCGCGCGCTCTTTCCTCCGCGCGTCCTTCGACAGCAATCACAGACGAAAGTTTGGCATAATCCGCAGTCTCTCGAATATGGGAAATTTTCTTTGAGGTGGAATCAAGTCCCGTGAAGGAATATTCCGAAAAATCCGCAAATGCCGCTGCCATCGGAAGAAGCGGAAATCCCGCGCCCGTGCCGACATCAAGAAGTGCGGTCGGCAAAAATCCCTCGTCAAGAAGTATTCCCATAGGCTGAAGCGAGTCGATAATATGCTTTCGCACTATCTCCGCAGGCTCAAGTATCGCTGTCAGATTGAATTTCTTTGCGTTGTCGATAAGTCTGTCCGCAATGCAGTACAGCTTTTTTACAATCGCAGGTGACGTAAACCGCTCAAAATTTCGCTCAAATCCGCGCAATTCGGGTTTTGCGTACTTGAGGTAAAGCTCATTAAATTCCGTAAAGTCCATTTCCGACATAGTTACCTCCTTGATGTTGGCTCGATAATCGGGGTGTGAACAAGCTCCGTGAGGAATGTGCCGAAATCCGAAGTCGAACTCGGCTTCGCAATTTTTGCGATACAGCTCTGCATAGCGGAAATCCTCTCGGGGTTAGCCAAAAGCTGATACATGCACTCTTCAATCGGGCAGGTCTTAGATGTAGCCATTGCACATCCGCTGTTGAGCAAAAATTCGCTGTTTCGCTCCTCCTGTCCGGGAATAGGATTCACTATTATCATCGGCAGTCCGCAGGCGAGGCTCTCGCTCGTGGTAAGTCCGCCGGGTTTTGTAATTATGCAGTCCGCTGCGTTCATCAGAAGCGGAACATAATCGACAAATCCCGTAACGAGTATACGGTGGCGTGCGCCCTCGGCGATTTTTGAAACCTCCTCACGCATATCCTCGTTGCTTCCGCACACCACTATCAGCTGAAAATCCCTGTCAAACTCGGCTGTATCCATGCGGCGAACGGTTCCGCCTATATTTCCGTAGCCCATAGAGCCGCCCATTATGAGAAACGTGGTCATATTCTCGTTAAGTCCGAGGCGGCGGCGCGCCTCAGCCTGCGGAATCCTCTCGCGGAATTTGGGGTTTATCGGTATGCCGAACGGCAAAATCTGCTCATCGCGGAAGCCTTTGCGGCGCGCCTGCGGAAGAAGCAAAGCATCGGGAACGACAACGTAATCGTTCTCCGTGCAGTCCTCCCAATACGGATGGAAGGTGAAGTCCGTGAGGATTCCCACGGTTGGCAAAGAGGTGGGTATGGCGTGTCTTTTTTTCATCACATCAAGGAATATCCCGGCAAAAACATGCGTAAAGACGACCGCATCGTAATGCTCATCGTTTATGAACGGAGCAAGCTCGCCCGACAGCGCGATATTCACAAGATTCGGCTTTTTCTGAGCGCGGCGGTGTTCCGCGAGAGTATAACCTATCCGAAATGCGCCGTTTGCGCGCTCCGTCACGAGAAGATACCCTCTCGATATGAACTTCGCTATTTCGGGCGATATATAATCGAACGTGTCGAGAATCGTGCAGTCCGCGCCGCGTCCTTCAAGCTCGCGGCAAAGTGCCTTTGCGG
>JAZODB010000208.1:0-3277 GCA_045596785.1 Eubacteriales bacterium | reverse complement strand
AAAACGGCATAACACCGAAATGTTATACCGTTTCTGATTGAAGGCGCGCCCCTCGGTGTACCTGCTCTATCGCAGGTGCACCGAGGGGAGTTTTTTATTACGCTTTAAGCATTTTTTCCGCACATGCGAGTTTTATGCAGGAGCATAGTATTTCGATTGCCTGTGAAAGCTCATCATTTTCGGGATAAGTCGGGGCAATACGCAGGTTGCTGTCGTGCGGGTCTCTGCCGTATGGGTAGGTGGAGCCGGCAGTTGTCAGAGTTACGCCGACCGAGCGCGCTATCTGATATACGCGGCGCGCGCATCCTTCATTTACGTACAGGCTGATGAAGTATCCACCGAGCGGCTTTGTCCAGTGAGCGATGTCAAGTCCACCGAGATGTTCTTCGAACAGCTTATCCACAAGCTCAAATTTCGGGCGGAGAATGTTGGCGTGATGGCGCATGTGCGCGCGGATTCCGTCGGCATCCTTAAAGAACTTGACGTGGCGCATCTGATTTATTTTGTCGTAACCGATTGACTGTGTTGCGATAATCGGGCGAATTTGTTCAAGGTTCTTTTCGCTTGCTGCCATGACCGCGAGTCCGGAGCCGGGGAATGTGATTTTTGAGGTTGACGCAAAATAGAATATGTTGTCTTCGGTTCCGTATTCCTTCGCTTTTTCGAAAATGTTGGCGAGAGGCACTTCATCGTCGTAAAGCTCGTGCACCGCGTAGGCGTTGTCCCAGAATATGCGGAAGTCGGGCGCGGCGGGCTTAAGTGCCGCAAACATATCTACAACCTCGTCAGAATATGTAATTCCTTCGGGATTTGAGAATTTCGGCACGCACCAAATACCTTTTACTGACGGGTCTGAGCAAGCAATATTGTAAACCTCATCCATGTCGGGACCGTCTTTATTCATTTTCACGGGAATCATTTCGATTCCGAGAGTGCGGCAGATTGTGAAGTGACGATCGTATCCGGGAGATGGGCAAATGAATTTTATTCTTCCCTGACGGCACCAGGGCTCATGACCGCCCGCTACGCCGAACAGCATTGCGCGTACCATTGTGTCGTACATCGCGTTCAAAGAGGAGTTGCCGAGCACAAGAATCTGTTGAGTAGGTATTCCGAGGAGGGAGCTGAACAGTCGCTTTGTCTCCGGAAGTCCGTCGAGGATGCCGTAGTTTCTGCAGTCGAGTCCGCTTTCGCTGAAGCAGTCGCCTCGGTCGCTTATGATGCTGAGCATTCCCGAGGATAAATCCAGCTGTGCCTGATTCGGTTTTCCTCTTGTGAGGTCGAGCGTCAAATCTTTTGCAGACCATTCGTCAAGCTTTTTTTGTTCTTCGGTGACGATAGCAAGAAGCTCGTCGTGTGACATTTCCGAAAACGGTTTTTGGTTGAGTCTTTTCATTTCAGTTACCTCTGTATACCTAAATTTCTATAATAAATGATGTGATGCGGAGAGTTAAGAGCTATTTCAGAAGACCGTGCAGGATTTTTTCTTCCGCTTCCTCAGCAGTGAGTCCGAGGGTCATAAGCTTTAATATCTGGTCCCCCGCGATTTTTCCGATTGCCGCCTCGTGAATCAGACGGGCGTCAACGGAATTTGCGCAGATTTCCGGTATTGAGCGGATTTTTGCATCATCCATGATTATTGAGTCGCATTGCACATGCCCGAAACAGTCGCAGTTTCCCGTAAGCTTTGGATAGAATACCTGCTCGGAGTGCCCTTTTGCGACGGAGCGAGAGTTTATGCGTGCCTTTGAGTTGTCACCGTTCAGTATGATTTCCGTGTCGCTTACCGCTTTCTGATATCCGTCAGACATAAGCCTTTCCGACATAAAAACCTCGCAGTTTTCCTCGGCGGTGATTACTGTTTTGCGGTTGGTAGAGTCGATGCCGCCGATTTGTACGGATTCAATCTCCATTGACGCGCCAGATGACAGATGTGCGGTCATTTCGGGGTTCATTATTCTTTCTCCCGAACCGCCGCCCTCGCCGTAGTGTTTTTCTATATATCGCACATGTGAGTTTTTTCCGATTTCAAAGCTGTGCACACCGTCGTGAGATGATTTTTCATCTCCCGTGTTGTGGATTCCGCAGCCTGCAACTATCAGCACATCGCAGTCATCCCCGATTATGAAGTCGTTGTATACCATTTCGGTAAGTCCGCTTTTTGAGATTATCACGGGAATGTGTATGCTTTTGTTCTTGGTTCCGGATTTAACGATAATATTTATTCCGGGCTTGTCTGTTTTTGTTTCAATTGTAATTTCGTCAGTGCTCCGTCTTCCGATGCCCTCGCCGTTTTCGCGGATGTTATATGCCCCCTCGGGAACTCCGTGTAAATCGGCGATTTTTTCCAAAAGGTCTCGACGCACATCCTTATCCATTTTTGCTGTATCCATTAATTTGTTCATGTAAATCCTCCGATGCGGCTTATATATCGGCGAGACACGGCTTTTCGAAAACCGCGTCTATTGATGGAAGTATTTCTTCGGGAAGCCCACGCTGCTTGAGTCCTCCGTCGGCAATGAGAAGAACCTCGTCGGCTTGACTGATAATTCTTTCCTGATGGGAAATTATGATAAGGGTACATCCGGTGCTTTCGTGAAGCTCACGAAAAGTTTTCGTAAGACGGTGGAAGCTCCACAAATCTATTCCTGCTTCCGGCTCATCGAAAATCATAACCTTTGAGTTCTTTGCAAGAACTGTGGCGATTTCTATTCTTTTTACTTCGCCGCCTGACAGAGACGAGTCAACCTCGCGGTCGATGTACTCCTCGGCGCAAAGTCCGACCTTAGTGAGATATTTGCAGCAGTCACTGCGCTTCATTTTCTTTTTGGCGGCAATTTGCAGAAGCTCTCGTACCGTAAGACCTTTGAATCTCGGAGGCTGTTGGAAGCCGTATGAAATGCCTGCTTCCGAACGCTCGGTTACACCGAGTGAGGTTATGTCCATGCCATCGAGAGTAATTTTACCAAAGTCCGGCTTTACGATTCCCATGATTATTTTTGCCAATGTGGTTTTTCCACCACCGTTCGGACCGGTCACGACAATATAGCTGCCGTCATTTATCTCAAGTGATACGTTGTCGAGGATTTTATTTTTTTCGCTGCCGTTTTCGCTTTGCGGAACGGCATACGTTACATTGGTGAGACGAAGCATCGTTCACTTATCCTTTCGTTTTTATATGTTTTAAGAGATTTTCGGATGCGTATGAATATTGATGCAAGTGATTTATTCATAAAAGGCCGTTTTATGGCGAAAAATGCGCGTATTTTGAAGAATA
>JAZODB010000207.1:0-2543 GCA_045596785.1 Eubacteriales bacterium | reverse complement strand
GATTATTCCCACTCGATTGTTTCAACCAAACCTTGGAAAATGGCTCGTCAGAGTCATTTTCGAGAGTGGGACGGTTGTCTTGCGATTTTGGCTGAAGATTATTCCCACCCGATTGTTTCAACCAAACCTTGGAGAATGGCTCGTCAGAGTCATTTTCGAGAGTGGGACGGTTGTCTTGCGATTTTGGCTGAAGATTATTCCCACTCGATTGTTCCGACGGGCTTCGGTGTGAGGTCGTAGAGCACGCGGTTGATTCCCTCAACCTCTGCGGTTATGCGCGCGGTAATACGGTGCAGAAGCGCGTACGGAATCTCCTCAATCGTCGCAGACATCGCATCGGAGGTGTTCACCGCGCGAATAATCGCAGGCCAACCCTCGTAACGCTTGCCGTCTTTGACGCCAACGCTCTTCACGTCGGGAACAGCAATAAAGTACTGCCAAACCTTACCCGCAAGGTCCGCTTTGTCGAACTCATCTCGCAGAATTGCGTCTGCTTCGCGGAGCGCGTGAAGCCTGTCGCGCGTTATTGCCCCGAGACAGCGCACGCCGAGTCCCGGTCCCGGGAACGGCTGACGGTATACCATGCCGTGCGGCAGTCCGAGTGCCTCTCCCACAACTCTTACCTCATCCTTGAACAACAGACGTACCGGCTCAACAAGCTCAAACTGCAAATCCGCAGGAAGTCCTCCGACGTTGTGGTGCGCCTTAACTCCGTCAGATTCGAGTATGTCAGGGTAAATCGTTCCTTGCGCAAGGAAGGATATCCCCTCAAGCTTAGATGCCTCCTCGGCAAATACCTTTATAAATTCGCCGCCGATTATTTTGCGCTTTCTCTCAGGCTCTGCCACTCCGGCAAGAAGATCGAGGAAGCGGTCGGTTGCATCGACATATATGAGATTTGCGTCAAGAGCTTTGCCGAACACATCGATTACCTGCTCGGATTCGCCCTTGCGCATCAGACCATGATTAACGTGCACGCATACAAGCTGCTTTCCGATTGCTTTGATGAGAAGAGCGGCAACTACCGATGAATCCACTCCGCCCGACAGTGCAAGAAGGACCTTTTTATCCCCCACCTGCGCGCGAATTTCGGAAATTTGCTCCTCTATAAACGCATTTGCAAGCTCACGGGTAGTGATGCGAGCCATATTTTCTGAACGTATGTTGTTCATATAAAACTCCTTTTCTTGCTTTAAACTTCCGTTTTCGACTCTATATTGTACCATATTTTTTTCTTAATTACAAGTATTTCTTGCATGAAAAAACGCGGCATCGAGCGAAAAATATACGACATTTTCCACTAAACTCGCGACTCGAGCAAAAAGGGACAGAGAAAAAATCTCTGTCCCTTTTATCGTCGCATTTTCGCTCCGTCTTTTCGTTACTCTGAATAATTATTCGTTTTCGGAATCGGACTCGCAGTCGCAGCAGTCATCGCCTTCGCAGCAGCATTCGGGTTCTGTGCAAACTTCGTCATCGAAGCAGCATTCGGGCTCTGTGCAAACTTCGTCACCGAAGTAGCAATCGTCGCAGTCACAGCAATCGTCGCATTCGAATGTTACCTGGAAGTATTTCTTGAATACGGTGTAAGCAACGGCAATAAGAGCGCCGATACTGACAAGAGCACCGATTACGATAAACACTACCTTAAGTGCTTCATAGGTCTTTCTTTCTTTCATTTTTATATCCTGCGTTAAATTTTTTCGGGCATGTCGTTCAGCGGAAATCCGCCCCTCAATTACAGTATAGCACAAATTCAAAAAAAAACAATAGCCAAATAATTAAAAGTTTATTAAAATCTTTCTGCGATTAATACTATATGGAATTTTCGGTGATTTTATACCGATTTTTCAGCTTTCGATTCAGTATGTCGGTGAGTCGAGACGCCATCCGTCATCAGTCATGACGAGCTTCAGCTCAACGTCAAGCTGTTTTCCTTCAAATGTGCTCGGAACCGAAAGAATAACGTAATTCTTCCGCGCATGCACAATTGATGCTTCCGCAATATCGTACTCGCGTCCGAGAGGAAGCGCCTCATCCGCTACGTCGATTCGCACCGTAAGGGTGCCGTTCTGCTCGATATACATGGCGTAAGATGCGGTTTGCGTGATTTCGTTTTGACTTCCCTCATTCGAAACCGACGAAATTCCCGTAAACGCTCTATCGAACAGGTAACTTGAGTAGTCTTGGGAGAACACGGCGAGAGTGGCTTCGCGTATGTCCGCCTCGGAGGTATATCCGCAGTCCGCATCGACGGGGTGATAATTCACCATGCTCACGTCGCTGTCGAATGATGAGTAGAATTTTTCAACCATCTCTCTGTCGGACGCAAGAGGCAGTCCCTCGCCGAAGTATATCTCATTAAGCTCCGCGGATTTCGGCAAAAGCTCTTCGAGCGCCGCGCGCAATTCGCCGATATCATGCGTTTTCCCACACGATACGACCATCACGGCAATTAATAATAATACTGTAATTAATGTATATTTTTTCATTTTAGTTTTCCACAATGTTTAAGGTTTAGTTTACCTCGTTTCTTGCGGGGA
>JAZODB010000206.1:0-3325 GCA_045596785.1 Eubacteriales bacterium | reverse complement strand
ATTTGATATAAACAATGATTTATTTCAGTATTTGAATTAAAAATAGCACTTTACCACTTGATAAATCGCTTTATATTTGATATACTTATAAATTAAGAGAAAAATTATTTAGGAGTATATCATGGAGAAAATCATTAAACCTCGCGGCACGATGGACATTATGGCTCCGGATGTGTTTTATTGGAATTATATAGAGAAAAAGGTTCGTGATACAGCGGAGCATTTCGGATTTACCGAAATAAAAGTTCCTATGTTTGAGGAAATAGGTCTTTTCAAACGCGGAGTTGGCGAAACCACTGACGTTGTGCAAAAGGAAATGTATTCTTTTACTGATAAAGAGGGAACTGTATATGCGCTCCGTCCGGAGGGAACGGCATCTGTTGCGCGAGCAATAATCGAAAACGGCAAAGCTTCAGATACTTTGCCGCTGAAATATTTTTATGTTATAAACTGTTTCAGATATGAGAAGCCCGAAGCGGGACGCAGCAGAGAATTTGTGCAGTTCGGAACGGAAATTTTCGGTGCTCCCTCGGCGGGTGCTGATTTTACCGTAATAGCGCTTGCCGATGCTGTGATTCGTGAGCTCGGTATAACGGGAGTACGGCTTCACATAAATTCTATCGGATGTCCTGAGTGTCGTCCGAAATATCGCGAAAATCTGAAAGCTTACCTCCGTGCAAATTCCGCACAGCTTTGCAATACATGTTTAGACAGACTTGAAGCAAATCCTCTGCGCGTGCTCGATTGCAAGAACGATTCATGTAAGAGGGTAGCAGAGAATGCACCGAAAACAATCGACAATTTGTGCCCCGAATGTCAGTCTCATATGGATGAGCTTAAAGCCTACCTTGATTCGTGCGGCATAAATTACGCAATTGATCCTCATATTGTGCGCGGACTTGATTATTACACAAGAACGGTATTTGAATTTATAGCTGAGGGAATCGGTGCTCAGAGTACCGTTTGCGGCGGAGGGCGATACGATGGCTTGATGGAAGAGCTCGGCGGACCGAAAATGGCGGGAATCGGATTCGGTATGGGTATTACAAGACTGATTCTCGCAATGAAGCAGAGCGGAGTGGATGTCCCCACACTTGCTGTTCCCAAGATTTACATTGCCGCGATGGGTAAGAATGCTTCTGTTCAAGCATCAAAAATCATAAATGATTTGAGAGCGGCGGGAATAAACGCTGATTTTGATATAATGGGAAGAAGCCTCAAGGCACAGATGAAATATGCCGATAAAATAGGGGCACGCTTTGTTGTGATTCTCGGGGATTCAGAGCTTGAAAGCGGTCGCGCCGTTATAAAGGAAATGGCTACAAGCGAACAGACCGAGATTAATATTTCCGAAATCGCGCAATTTCTCGGAAGTAAATAATTATTTGATTAATGTTACCCGAAAGGAAAAATATATTATGGAATCATTCACAAATAAAGACAAAAGAACAAATTACTGCGGTACGCTTACCTCTGACGATATCGGAAAGAAAGTAACGGTATGCGGTTGGTGTCAGCGTCAACGCGACCTCGGAAGCCTTATATTTATTGACTTGCGAGACAGAACGGGTATCGTTCAGCTTGCTTTCGACGACGGAAGCGACCGCGAGATTTTCGATACAGCTTTCGGTATACGTGCCGAATACGTCCTTTCTGCCACCGGAACTGTACGTTCGAGAGGAGAGGGCGCAATCAACAAAAATATTCCTACCGGAGAAATTGAAATATACGTTGAATATATGAAGGTTCTCTCTGTGGCACAGACCCCCCCGTTTGCGATCGTTGAGAACAGCGATGTGCGTCCCGAACTGAGACTTAAGCACCGCTATCTTGATTTGAGACGTCCCGATTTGCAGAATAATATTATGGCGCGTTCCGAGATTGTAAAAATCACAAGAAATTATTTCACCGACAATGGATTTATAGATGTGGAAACTCCATGCCTTATAAAACCTACACCGGAGGGCGCGCGCGATTACCTTGTTCCGAGCCGTGTGCATCCCGGTAAGTTTTACGCGCTCCCTCAGTCACCTCAGCTTTACAAGCAGCTTCTCATGTATTCGGGATTTGACAGATACATGCAGATTGCACGCTGCTTCCGCGACGAAGACTTGCGTGCTGACCGTCAGCCGGAATTTACCCAAATAGACCTTGAAATGTCGTTTGCCGATGAGGAGGATATCATTGCATTAAATGAGGGTTACATGAAGTGTCTGTTCGATAACTTTATGCATATGCCTCTCGAAATCCCGTTCCCGCGACTTACATGGGCAGAAGCGATGAGACGTTTTGGTTCCGACAAGCCCGATACTCGTTTCGGCATGGAGCTTTGCGATATTTCGGATGAAGTCAAAAATTCCGAGTTTTCGGTATTCGCTTCGGCTGTAAGTGACGGCGGAAGCGTTCGCGGAATCACCGTCGAGGGCGGTGCAAAGATGACTCGAAAGGAAATCGATTCTCTAACGGATTTTGTTAAATCCTACGGTGCTAAGGGATTGGCTTGGTATAAAAATACCGCCGGTGCTCCTACATCCTCATTTGCTAAGTTCATGAAGCAGGATGAGATAGACGCTATACTTGCCAAGATGAACGTAAAAGAAGGAGACTTGGCACTTATCGTAGCCGCTAAAAATAAAGTTGTGTTCGATTCGCTCGGAGCACTCCGCTGCGAAGTTGCGAAGAGAATGGATATTATAGACAAGAGTAAATTCAATTTCCTGTGGGTAACAGAGTTTCCGCTTCTTGAGTATTCCGAGGAAGACGGTCGTTTTTACGCAATGCATCATCCTTTCACAATGCCTATGGAGGAGGACATCCCTCTCCTCGACACAAACCCCGGTGCTGTACGCGCAAGAGCATACGACTGTGTGCTGAACGGTACGGAACTTGGAGGAGGCTCAATAAGAATTCATACGATGGAAATGCAGAGCAAAATGTTCCGTGAACTCGGCATAGGTGAGACTGAGGCGGAAGAAAAATTCGGATTCCTTCTTGAAGCCTTTAAGTATGGTATTCCACCGCATGGCGGACTTGCATTCGGACTTGACCGTGTTGTGTGCTTGCTTCTCGGTCTTGATGATATACGTGACGTAATTGCTTTCCCGAAAGTTCAGAATGCATCCGAGCTTATGTCAAAATGCCCTGCGCTCGCAGATGCAAAGGCGCTTGAGGAGCTTTCAATCAGTGTAACCGAATCCGAGAATATTGAATAAAAAATGTTTCTATATTTGATTAGGCGATAATAATATGACAGCTATAAGAATGTGGAAAATTGTTCCCGGTACATCTACCGCTTCTTGATGCTCGCCGTGCTGTAAGATATGTC
>JAZODB010000205.1:0-3934 GCA_045596785.1 Eubacteriales bacterium | reverse complement strand
TGAGGAAATCAAAGAGGTACTTGCTAATGGTGAAGGCTTTATCC
This sequence comes from Eubacteriales bacterium, assembly GCA_045596785.1. Lineage (GTDB taxonomy): Bacteria > Bacillota > Clostridia > Oscillospirales > CAG-272 > UMGS1696. The sequence goes on along the minus strand of JAZODB010000205.1, from coordinate 3,890 downwards.
GCGCAATGTGGTGCGGTGACGAGGAATGTGAGGATAAGGTCAAGGAAATGACCGGAGTCGGCTCAAGATGCATACCGTTTGAAGAAGAGCATATTTCCGACACATGCGTGTGCTGCGGAAAACCTGCTAAGCACATGTTATATTGGGGAGTTTCTTACTGATTTTACAGTAATTTACGGTAACGGTTAAACGGATTGTTTTTGTAGTGAGGATGATAATTTGAAAGAATTTTCCATAACAAACGCAGAAAAACTGCGGAGAATTGATCCGGGTATCCTTTTCTGCGTTCTCGCTATGAATGTGATGAGTGTCTTAACCCTTGCAGCAGCTTCCGATGCTTACGGCGTTTGGTATGTAAAAGTGCAGATACTTGCATCGATAATAGGGCTTGTTTGCATGGCAGTCATTACATTCATTGATTATGATGCGCTTATTTCAAAGATGAAATATGTATTTTTTGCGGTTTCAATAGGGCTTCTCGTGATTGTGTATTTTTTCGGCGATGGAAGTATGGGAAATGAAAACTGGCTTCCCGTTCCTATTCCCGGACTTAACCTATCGTGGCAGCCATCCGAATTTGTGAAAATAACATTTATGATCAATTTTGCGCTCCACATAAACCGAGTCAAAGACAAAATCAATCATCCGTGGTCTGTGATTCAGTTAGCTTTGCACGCAGGGTTAATAATCGGACTTGTGATGCTTACGGGAGACCTTGGAATGGCTCTCGTTTATATGGCGATTATGGCATTTATGATTTTTTCTTCCGGAATTTCCCTTTGGTATATTGCGGGGGTATTCGGTGCTATTGTCATTGCATCTCCGTTTTTATGGAACTATCTTACCGAGAAACAGCAGAAGCGAATACTTGTTGGATTTAATCCCGATATTGATCCGCTCGACCTTGGGCTTCAGCAGATAGTTTCACGTAACTGCATAATTTCCGGCGGATTCCGCGGCGCCGGTTTTTCGAGCGGTTCAAAGTATTACTCACTTCCCGAGGGACAATCGGACTGCTTGTTTTCGGTACTTGCCGAGAAGTTCGGATTTATCGGAACGTTCTTTTACATAGCACTGATGGTTGTTCTTGTTTTCAGAATATTATGGCTTGCAAAAAATTCGAGAAAGAATTATGCTTCGTATTTATGCGTAGGCGTGGCGGGAATGTTTATTGCACAGTCGGCTGAAAATATAGGGATGTGTCTCGGTATGCTTCCTGTAATCGGTATTACACTTCCGTTTTTTTCATACGGAGCTTCTTCAATCGTGTCATCATACATTTGCATCGGTTTGATTCAGAGTATATGTACACATAATAAGAAGTATTATTTTGAAAGAGAAAATGAATAGATTAAACAGACTTTGCAAAAATATGCAAAGTCTGTTTTGTATTTATAGGATATGGCGGAAATATAAGCTTAATATGGCGTACAACATGAAGCAACAGGTAAGGTTTCCAAATTTTTAGGGGTTACATTTTGCACCTTGCAGTATTATAATGATAGTGAATTATAAAACATAGCGGAGGAAAATATGGAGCTCATTATTATAAGTGAATCAAAAATAAAATTAATGCTGACTTCTGATGATATGGAGAAATATCGTGGCAGGGAGGATACGGGCGAGGTTATGCGTTGTATAATGAGTGTTGTTCGCGAAAAGTACGGATACAGCGGTATGAACGGACGTATATTTGTTCAAATGTATCCTTCAAGAGAGGGAGGATGCGAGATGTTTGTTACAAAGCTTGGTTTGAGGGACGGAAAAAATAACAGCATTTTACTGCATTCCGGAGAAGAGAGAACTCTCACCGAGTACAGACGATATATGTTTCGAGAACGCGGAAGCCATGTGATTTATTCATTTGAAGTAATGGCAAATCTTCTTGCGACATGTCTCGGTCTTTGGATGAATGATTACAATGGCGAGAGCTTTGCATATGTAGATAAATCACATAATATGTATTATCTTTTGATTAACAGGGAAACGTATATTGCCTCAGAGAATTTAGGACATCTTTGTCCGAGCTCGACTTATTATTACATAAACGAGCATTGCGATATGGTATGTGATGATGCAGTGAGAATCCTCGGACGTTTGGCTTGAAAAAGATTATTTTATTAACAGAAAAGAGTTGATATAATAAAACTGTCATGGTACAATATAACAAAATAATGTTTTACCATCGGAGTGTGAAATGACAGAGAAAAGTTATCCTCAAATTGTCAGTGACCGTGAAATGCGTGAGTGGATACTCGGATGTCCGATTATGATAAATCGGGTTAAGCTTATCAGATTTGCCGAGGGAGAGGCACCGAAGCTTGAGGTGATTTCAGCTGTTTGCGGTAATTTCCCCGAAATGTCGTATACGGCAGATGTGGAATATCAGAATGAAAGACGAGAGGTTATCGGCGAAAAGAATAATCTTAAATTTAAATCCGGAAAATCCGATTTAATCGAAACGGGAGAGGTACGTGCCGTTTATGCCTATGTTTTGATTAAAAGTGTGGAGCTGCCTGACGGAACATTTTGGATAAACGAGACCGTTCAGCGAGGAAAGGTTTATCCCGAACAAGAAATTTTGTGGCAGACGGATCCTTTGTATGAGCAGATAAAACATGAATGTGATGGAGTAACAGAGGCAAGATACATGCCCGATATAATTGACGGAGCATGGAGATGCACGTGCGGTCAAATTAACCTTGAAACTTCAGGTGAATGCGGTAATTGTGGGTGCTCGCGAGAGTGGCTTAAATCGCATTTTGACAGGGAATATCTCAATGCAAAAAAAGAAGAGTCAGACAAGAAAAACGAGAATATTGTTCGTCAAAAGAAAAATCATAATATACACAAGTTGTCAAATAAAATCGGCGCAGGTATTGTGATTGCGTGTAGTGTTTGTGCTGTGGCGTTAGTTGTTTTGACATTTGCATATTTTATTCCGCAATTTCGTTATAACAAAGCTGCTCGCCTTGCCGAAAACTGTGAATACGATGAGGCAATAGAGATTTTTCAGAAACTCGGCAATTATTCTGACGCGGAATCGATGGTCGGAAAGGTTGTTTACAAAAAGGCTCAGCATATGACGGGACTTGAATCGGTTTATGTTTCCGACAGTAGTTTAATGCCTTACTATTCGATTTCGGCAGACGGTGTTCTTTCGTTCCGAAAAGATAAATACAACGGAAGCTGGGAAAACTTCATTATTCCCGACGTGTTCGATGATGTTATTGTTCGTGAACTTGATAGAAATTTCTGTTTAAACTGCGAGGAGCTTGTTTCAGTCACAATTTCCGATTGTACCGAGGTTATAGGAGAACAGGCATTTAATAATTGCAAATCACTGAAGAAAGTCAATTTCGGGAAGAGTGTCAAGACTATAATGCCGAGGGCTTTTATAAATTGCTCGTCAATTGAAGAAATTGAAATACCGGATACTGTTGAATATTTGGGAATAAGGGCGTTCAATAACTGTACATCACTTCGCAAGGCTGTACTCGGAAACGGAATTACCGAAATCGGGAGCTATCAGTTCAGTTTTTGCATTTCACTTGAAAGATTAACTTTGGTGTCTCCCATTACATCTGTTGGGGAATTTGCTTTTTCCGATTGCGATAATTTTAAAAAGCTGTATTGCAGATTTTCCGAAACGGAGTGGGGTAATCCGAAAATATACGACGGAAACGATGATTTTTCAGCCGCAGAAAAGTATTTTGACCAATAAAATGAAAAAGCCGCCATTGGCGGCTTTTTCTGTACCCCGGATTTTTCTTTTCCTCAGATAAATATTCCGGGAAAGTTTATAATTCTTCTTCCTGCTGCTTTTTGTTCTGGCTCTGATTGTTCTGGTTTTTGTTTTGATTCTGGTTATTCTGATTCTGGTTGTTCTG
>JAZODB010000204.1:0-2600 GCA_045596785.1 Eubacteriales bacterium | reverse complement strand
ATATAAACTGCCTCGGCTCGTTCTCATTTAAAGGTACAACAAAGGAGCCTCGTTTCGGAAACCCCACTCCGAGAATAGCCGAATGCAGAGGGGGACTTATAAATAGTGTGGGACTTCAAAATCCGGGAGTTGAAAAGGTTGTCGCGGAAGAGCTTCCAAAGCTGAAAAAATGCTTTAATAAGCCCGTTATAGCGAATGTATGCGGCTTCTCAATTGAAGAATATGCAGAGGTTTGCGGTATACTTGACGGTGAGGAACAGGTCGGAATACTTGAGGTAAATATCAGCTGTCCCAATGTGCACTGCGGAGGGATGAGCTTCGGTACGGACTCTAAAATGGCGGCAGAGGTCACCAAAGCTGTTCGCTGTGCAACGAAAAAACCTGTTTATATAAAGCTGAGTCCGAATGTTACGGATATAACGGAAATTGCAAAGGCGTGTGAGGCTGCCGGAGCAGACGGAATATCAATGATTAATACACTTCTCGGCATGAGGATAGATTTGAAGAGGAAGAGGCCGATTATTGCAAATAAAATGGGCGGTTTTTCGGGAAGCGCGATATTTCCCGTGGCACTTCGTATGGTGTATCAGGTTTACGAGGCGGTTAAGATTCCGATTATCGGGATGGGTGGAATATCATCGGCGAGTGATGTCATAGAAATGATGCTCGCGGGGGCGACAGCTGTTCAGATAGGTACGGCAAACCTTGTAAATCCATGCGTTTGCCGTGAAATAATAGAAGAGCTTCCGAAAGTTATGGAAAAATTCAATATAGAATCGCTTTGCGACATTATAGGAGGTGCACACAATGGGTAAGGATGTAATAATTGCATGTGATTTTTCGGGGAAAGCCGAGGTTTTTGATTTCCTCGATAAATTCAAAGAAGAAAAACCGTATGTAAAAATCGGCATGGAGCTGTATTATGCCGAGGGACCTGATATTGTCCGCGAAATAAAAAAAAGAGGACACAAAATTTTTCTGGATTTAAAACTCCACGATATTCCGAACACTGTGATGAAAGCAATGCGCGTACTGTCTCGGCTTGATGTTGATATGTGCAACCTTCACGCCGCCGGAACATCTGCTATGATGGAGGCGGCAATCACCGGTTTGACACGCGAAGACGGAAGCCGTCCTATGCTTATTGCGGTTACTCAGCTCACCTCCACAAATCAGGAAAGAATGGAAAACGACCTGCTCATCAGAGAGCCGATTGAAAGGGTTGTTATGCACTACGCGGAAACCGCAAAAAAATCCGGACTTGACGGTGTGGTATGCTCTCCTCTTGAATCACCTGCTGTTCATAAGGTATGCGGTACGGATTTTGTGACAGTGACGCCGGGAGTACGTTTTGCTGACGGTGATGTGGGAGATCAGGCGAGAGTTACCACTCCGTTAAAGGCACGTGAGCTTGGCTCCGACTATATTGTGGTCGGAAGACCGATTACGGCGGCAGATGACCCTGTTGCGGCATACAGACGCTGCGTCGCAGATTTTGTAGGATAAATAATATATATTAAGAGAGGTTATTATGAATAAAATCGAATCACTTATTGCCAAGGATTTACTGTCGATTAAGGCGGTTTTCTTTAGACCTGATGAGCCATTTACGTGGGCAAGCGGAATAAAAAGTCCCGTGTACTGTGATAACAGACTGACTCTCACAGCCCCTGAGGTCCGTACAGATGTTGAAAACTCTCTTGCGGAAACGATAAAGAGAGAATATCCGGAAGCCGAAGTCTTGATGGGAACTTCTACTGCGGGAATTGCTCACGCTGCTATCACCGCACATATCCTCGGTTTGCCTATGGGATACGTTCGCTCAGGCGCTAAGGACCACGGTAGAGGTAATCAGATAGAGGGGAAGTTAGAGGTCGGTCAAAAGGTAGTTGTAGTGGAGGATCTCATTTCCACAGGCGGAAGCGTAATTGAGGTGGTAAATGTGCTTCGTGATGCGGGAGCGGAGGTTCTCGGCATTGTAAGCATATTCACATACGGCATGAAAAAGGGTATTGAACGCCTTGCTGAGGCTAATGTAAAAAATATAAGTCTCACGAATTTTGATGCAATCGCAAAAATCGCAGCTGAGGAGAATTACATAAAGCCCGAAGACGTGGAGCGATTGATAACATTCAGAAACAATCCGTCAGATGAAAGCTGGATGAACGGAGGTAAAAAATGAGGAATCTTATAGATATTCTCGACCTTTCTATCGGAGAAATAGATGAGCTTCTCGAAAGTGCCAATGATATAATTGCACACCCCGAGGCTTATCGCGAGAGATGCCGCTACAAAAAATTAGCTACCTTGTTCTTTGAACCGTCAACCAGAACAAGACTTTCGTTCGAAGCCGCAATGATGGAGCTTGGCGGAGGAGTGCTCGGCTTTTCGGAAGCTGCGTCGAGTTCATCCGCAAAAGGAGAGAGTGTTTCCGATACGGTAGCCGTAGTGAGCGGATACGCTGATATAATTGCAATGCGGCACCCCAAAGAAGGTGCGCCTCTTGTAGCTGCCATGAGAAGTGAAGTGCCGATTATAAATGCCGGTGACGGAGGGCATAATCATCCTACACAGACACTTACCGACCTTCTCACAATTAA
>JAZODB010000203.1:0-4117 GCA_045596785.1 Eubacteriales bacterium | reverse complement strand
ATTATATTATATTTGATTTTTCACAATATTTCAATAACTATTTTCAATTTTTGATAGTAAGTTTATAAAAGTTTACAAACAGTTATTAGTTGTATTTGCTAAAGTGCTTGAAAATTTTACGAAAATGGTGTATAATAAAATGAATAATAATGTGATTTGGGAGGATCTATCCATGGCTTTTTTGGATAAGGTATTCGGAACCTATAGCGAACGTCAGCTTAAGAAGCTTGAGAAGTTCGTAGATTATATAGAATCGCTTGCGCCCAAGTATGCGGCGATGTCAAACGAAGAGCTCTCGGGTACTACCGAGGTGCTTCGCGGCAGACTTGCGGCAGGGGAAACGCTTGACGATATTATGGCAGACGCATTTGCCGCAATAAGAGAAGCAGACGACAGAATACTCGGCAAGCGACCCTTCAGGGTTCAGCTTATAGGCGGTATAATTCTTCATCAGGGAAGAATTGCCGAAATGAAGACCGGTGAAGGTAAGACACTTGTGGCAACTATGCCCGCATATCTTAACGCTCTTTCGGGTAAGGGTGTGCACATAGTTACGGTAAACGACTATCTTGCAAGACTCGGTTGCGAGGAGATGGGAAGAATACACGAATACCTCGGACTCACCACGGGGCTTGTTTTGCACGGTCAGAAGAAAGCCGAAAAACAAAAAGCATATGGGTGCGATATAACATACGGAACAAATAATGAGTTCGGATTCGATTACCTTCGAGATAACATGGTTACGTACAAGGAAAACCGTGCTCAGAGAGGGCATAGATTTGCCATAGTAGATGAAGTTGACTCTATTCTTATAGATGAAGCGAGAACCCCTCTTATAATATCCGGTCAAGGAGCAGAGGTTGACGCTCTTTATGGCATGGCTGACCGTTTTGTCAGAACTTTGTCAAAGCATGTTATAAAAGAACTCGATAATAAAGAGGATCACGATGACATTAAAGAAGACTATATCGTTGACGAAAAGGCACGTTCGACTACTTTGACTGCCGCCGGGATTGAAAAAGCGGAGCGTTTCTTCGGAATTGCCAATTTCTCCGATCCGGAAAACGCGGATATAAATCACCATGTTTATCAAGCAATCAAAGCTTACGGAATAATGCACAGAGACACAGATTACGTTGTAAAAAATAACGAGGTCTTGATTGTAGATTCCTTTACCGGACGACTTATGCCCGGACGACGTTATTCCGACGGTCTCCATCAAGCGATAGAGGCAAAGGAAGGTGTAAAAATTCAGCGCGAAAATCGCACCATCGCAACAATAACATTCCAGAATTATTTCAGAATGTATAATAAGCTTTCGGGCATGACAGGCACAGCATTATCTGAGGAAAATGAGTTCAGAGAAATTTACAATCTTGACGTTGTTGAGGTCCCTACCAACAAACCGATGATTCGCGTTGACCATCCCGATGTTGTATACAGAACAAAAAACGGAAAAGACCGAGCTATAATCAAACAGATTGAAGAATGTCACTCGAAAGGACAGCCTGTACTTGTCGGTACCGTTTCTATTGAAAAATCGGAAAATCTGTCTAAAAAACTGAAGGCCGCCAATATTCCGCATACTGTTCTTAACGCGAAATATCATGAGCTTGAAGCGGATATAGTTGCTCAGGCGGGCAAGCTTGGAGCTGTGACTATTTCCACAAACATGGCAGGGCGCGGAACGGATATTATGCTTGGCGGTAACGCAGAATACCTTGCAAAGGCTGAAATGAGAAAAGAGGGTTATGACGAAGCTGTAATTGCACTTGCTACCGGTTCTTCGCAGTCTGTCGGTGAGGATATTTTTGCGGCAAGGGAACATTATCGCGGACTGTATAAGAAATATCAAGAGATAATAAGACCGGAAGCGGAGCTTGTCTGTAAAGCGGGCGGATTATTTGTAATCGGTACCGAAAGACATGAATCACGACGTATAGATAATCAGCTCAGAGGACGTTCGGGACGACAGGGAGACACCGGTGAATCAAGATTCTTCTTATCCTTTGAGGACGATTTGATGCGTTTGTTCGGCTCCGATCGAATCTCCGGAATGGTTGAGAAGCTTGGACTTGACGAGGATACTCCGATTGATGCAAAAATTTTGTCGGGTTCAATAGAATCGGCTCAAAAGAAACTTGAGGACCAAAACTTCAACAGACGTAAAAATGTTCTTGCGTACGATGATGTCATGAATCAGCAGAGAACAATCATTTACAAGCAGCGTTCGGAGGTTCTCGATAACGCCGATTTGCGCGAAAAAATTTCAGATATGATAAACGGCACGCTTGATGATGCGGTTGACAGTTTTCTGCATGAAGATAACGCCGAACAGTGGGATATTGAAGGTCTTAAGGCTAAATATATGGGACTTTTGTGCACTCCGAACGATTTCACAGATATTCCCGAAAATTTGACAGAGGCGCGTGAAAATATTCGAAAAATACTCAAAGAACGTGCGAAAAAGCTCTATTCTCAGAAAGAGGAGCTGTTTGGGATAAATGAGATGCGCGAAATCGAGCGCATAATTCTGCTTCAGAATGTAGATAAAAAATGGATGGATCACCTTGAAGCAATGGATTCGCTTATGGAAACAATCGGGCTTCAAGCTTACGCACAGAGAAATCCCATATCCGAATACAGACTTTACGGGGCTGATTTATTCGATGATATGATTACAAGTATACGGGATGACACTGCGAGAATGATTTTGTCGGTAATGCCTAAGCCGCAAAATGAAATGAAGCGTATTGAGGTTGCAAAACCCGTTTCTGAGGGGTTTGCGGGCGGTGAAGTGAAAAAAAACGTTAATAAACCGATTATTAATAAAAGTGAAAAGGTTGGTCGAAACGACCCATGTCCGTGCGGAAGCGGAAAAAAATATAAAAAGTGTTGCGGAGCAGGCACTTCCGATGATAACTGAGTATACTGGCTGGAGACGTTAATATGGGTTTCGGAATACTTTTATTTGGATATTTTCTCACATATGCGTTTTCTGTTTCCAATGTTTACTTTTTCGCAGATATAATCGGTGCAGTCGTTGTGATGTATTCATTTTCAAAGCTTGCACAATATAACAGATATTTTATCGGAGGAATGTGGGCATGCCTTGCATTCCTCTGCGTGTGTGCTATAAGCGCCGCCTCTCTGATGTTTGATTTATATGATACATCAGGCAGAGTTGATTATGCAGTAGATATCTTAAAAAACGTTGCTTCCGGTGTAATGCATTTTTTAATGTTTCTTGGCATACGCGGAGTTTCACTTGGCGCAGAGTCTGTAAAGCTTGTCGGAAAAACTGTGCGTAATCTTAAAATTACCATTGTTTATTATGTCGGCTGTATAGTATTTCCGCTGATAGCATTGTTTATTGAATCATTAGAGCTTTTACAGTATATCAATGTTGTCATGTATGTTTACAGTATTGTTTGCATCCTGCTGAATTTAATTTTGATTTACAGTTGTTTCGCTGTACTTTGTCCGGCTGAAGAAAATGAAAACGAAATCAAGCGTTCACGATTTGAGTTTATCAATAAAATAAACGATAAAATGGAAAGCTTTGAAAAGAATAGAAATGAATACAGCCGAGAATCAATGAAACTTGCAATTGAAGAGGCGAATAAATTAGCCGAACAAAAAGAAAAAAAAGAAAAAAACAAGCGGAAAAAGAAAAAATAATCTTATTTGGAGGAAATAAACATGGGATTCGGTCTTGTGCTTGCCGGCTTTATTGTTCTTTTTAATCCAATGGTACATGTAGTAGATTTAATTCCCGATGCAATAGGATTTTTTATGATTGCGTGTGGGCTGACAAAAATGTCCTTTATTGTCGGAAAAATCTCTGAGGCACGAAGTATATTTTTGAAGCTTGCTTTTGTCGAGGTAATTAAGTTTTTTTCGGTTTTGTTTGTTCCGTATCAAAGTGCGGTGCCTCATGAAGTCGGTTCATCTCAATTACTTCTGACTTTTGTTTTCGGACTTGTTGAAATATTTATGTTTATACCGGCGGTAAATGACTTTTTTGATGGAATTTCATTTGCCGGATTGACGTATAACAGTAATTCCATATACGAAAATAAAATAAAGAAAATTTTCACATATCAAAAAGGCAAGG